>NZ_PIZC01000058.1:0-15764 GCF_019325145.1 Actinomyces sp. 594 | reverse complement strand
GGCCCGGCGGCGTTTCAACGCCGCCGGGCCCCTGTCGCGGAGCGCGTGTGCTTCGCGACGATCTGCGGTTCAGTCGCGCGACGGCCGCAGGAAGATGGCACCCATCGGGGGGACCCGCAGCCGCACCGAGGCGGGGCGGCCGTTCCAGGGCAGTTCCTCGGCCTCGACGTGCCCGAGGTTGCCCACGCCGGAGCCGCCGTACTCGGGGGCGTCGGTGTTGATGACCTCTTCCCAGCCGCCCGCGAAAGGCAGGCCCACCCGGTAGCCCTCGTGCGGGGTGCCGGCGAAGTTGACGATCACCGCCACCAGGTCCGAGCGCCCGTCCGGACCTGTGCCCTTGCGCAGGTAGGACAGGACGTTGTGGTCGCCGTCGCCCGCCTCGATCCACTCGAAGCCGCGGTGGGAGAAGTCATCGGACCACAGTGCGGGGGAGTCCTTGTAGAAGGCGTTAAGGTCGCTGACCAGACGCAGCAGGCCGGTGTGGCCCGGATCGTCCAGGATCCACCAGTCCAGGGAGTTCTCCGAGTTCCACTCGGCGCCCTGCCCGAACTCCTGCCCCATGAACAGCAGCTGCTTGCCGGGGTGGGACCACTGGTAGGCGTACAGCGCGCGTAGACCCGCCAGCTCCTGCCAGGCGTCACCCGGCATCTTGGACAGCAGGGAGCCCTTGCCGTGCACGACCTCGTCGTGGCTGAGCGGCAGGATGAACTGCTCGGAGAAGGCATACACCAGGGAGAAGGTCAGCTCCCCGTGGTGGTAGCGGCGGTTAATGGGCTCCTCGGCCAGGTAGCGCAGGGTGTCGTTCATCCACCCCATGTTCCACTTCAGGCCGAATCCCAGGCCGCCGTACTCGGTGGGAGCGGTCACGCCCGGCCAGGCGGTGGACTCCTCGGCGATCATGACCGTACCGGGGTTCTTCCGGTAGGCCGTGGCGGTTGCCTCCTGCAGGAAGTTGATCGCCTCCAGGTTCTCCCGGCCGCCGAACTGGTTGGGGTGCCACTGGCCCTCCTCGCGGGAGTAGTCCAGGTAGAGCATGGAGGCGACAGCATCCACGCGCAGGCCGTCGATGTGGAACTCGCCCAGCCAGTACAGGGCGTTGGCCACTAGGAAGTTGCGCACCTCGTTGCGGCCGAAGTTGAACACGTAGGTGCCCCAGTCAGGGTGCTCGCCGCGCTGCGGGTCCGGGTCCTCGTACAGGGCGGTTCCGTCGAAGCGCGCCAGCGCCCACTCGTCCTTGGGGAAGTGGGCGGGCACCCAGTCCAGGATGACGCCGATGCCGGCCTGGTGCAGCTGGTCCACCAGGTACCTGAAGTCGTCCGGGGTTCCGAATCTCGCGGTGGGGGCGTAGTAGCCGGAGACCTGGTAGCCCCAGGAGCCGCCGAAGGGGTGTTCGGCCACGGGCATGAACTCCACGTGGGTGAAGCCGGCGTCCTTGACGTAGGGGACCAGCTCGTCGGCCAGGCCCCGGTAGCCCAGGCCCTGCCGCCAGGAGCCGATGTGTACCTCGTACACGCTCATCGGCCCGGAGTGCGGGTCGGTGACCGCGCGGCGGGACATCCACTCCTCGTCGTTCCACTCGTGGAAGCGGTCGGTGACCACGGATGCGGTGGCGGGCGGCACCTCGGTGGCACGCGCCATGGGGTCGGCCTTCTGGTGCCAGGAGCCGTCCTGGAAGCACAGCTCGAACTTGTAGCGGGCGCCCACGCCCACACCGGGGATGAACAGCTCCCACACGCCGGAGGCGCCCAGGGAGCGCATGGCGGAGGCGGTGCCGTCCCAGTAGTTGAAGTCGCCCACCACGCGCACGGCCCGGGCGTTGGGCGCCCACACCGCGAAGGCGACCCCCTCGACGTCCCCCATGGAGCCGGAGTAGCGCTTGACGTGCGCGCCCAGCACCTCCCACAGCTCCTCGTGGCGCCCCTCGGAGATGAGGTAGGTGTCCATCTCGCCGAGAGTCGGCAGGAAGCGGTAGGGGTCGTCGACGGTGATGGTCTCCTCCCCGTAGGTCACCTTGATCCGGTAGTCCGGAATGGTGTCCCCGGGCACGACGGCGACCCACACGCCGTCCTGCTCATGCCGGGCGGGGAAGGAACCCTCCCCGGTGACCACGACGACGGCGTCGGCGAGGTGGCGCACGGTGCGGATGGTTACGCCTTCGGCGCCCACATGGGCGCCGAGCACCTCATGCGGGTTGTGGTACCGCGCATAGGCGACATCCGCTAGGACCCAGGGGTCTACCGGGACGGGCGCGGGGCCAGTGGCATCCGGCGGCGGGGCGTCGTTGGATTCGGGGGCGGGCTCGGGGCTGGTGACGTCGGTCATGTTCTCACTCTCCCATGCGGTGACCGGCTGAGGGGGGACTTTATACCGGTGCAACCCGGCGTGGATGATGTGTCTTACGCGACTGTTGCCGGAAGCGTCAGACACTTGGGTATCAGTTGTTCAGCATCACCTCGATGCCATGAAGCGGGATTGAGATCCAGTCGGGACGATTGCGGGCCTCGTAGACGGCCTCGTACAGGGCCTTGTCGAGCTCGAGGGCCTTGAGCAGGGTCTGCCTGGCACCGGGGCCTGGCCGATCAGCGGTCTCGGCAGCAGCCGCAGCGGTTTCCACGGCGGCCCAGTAGCCCTCCAGGAAGGCGCCGCGCACGGCCGGCAGCCAGTCAGGATGTGCGGCATGACCGACTTCGGCCGCGTAGTCGAAGGAGCGCAGCATGCCGGCCACGTCGCGCAGGGGCTGGTCCGGGCGGCTGCGCTGGGCCAGTGGCCGCAGGGGTTCACCCTCGAAGTCCAGTACGTACCAGCGGTCCTCGTCGACGGCGTGCAGCACCTGTCCCAGGTGGTAGTCGCCGTGGACGCGAGTGGCCGCCTCCAACCGGTCCAGCGCCGAGAGCTCGGCCAGGACCGCCTCCACACGGTCGCGCAGCCGCGGCAGCCGGTTCTCCAGTTCGGGTACCTCATCCATGGCCCAATGAGCCCGCTCGCGCAGCGCCTGCGCCAGCTCGCCGGGGGCGGGTGGTGCAGAGCCGGCCAGCGACGCAGCCAGGCGCGCGTGCATCTGGGCGGTGGTGTCACCCAGGTCCCGGGCCAGGGTGAGCGCACGGTCTCGTCGCGGACCGTCGGCGTCGTCGGCACCCGCGAGCTCGCAGAACAGCTCGAAGCCGTCCTCGGCACGGGGCACGAAAGTGCAGGCCACGGCCGCGTCCGCCGTCAGCTGGGCGCCGGTGGCGGTATCGGACCAAGTCAGCGTGGTCCATGCCACGGGGGTGCGCACGCGGTCCCAGCCATCGCGCGCCAGCGCGACTGATACCTCCACATCCGGGTTGCGTCCCGGCGAGAGCACACGGAACAGCTTCACGATCAGGTCACCGGTGGCGGCATCGGCCGCTCCTGCCGCCGGGTGGTCGCCCGGAGACGGCAGGACCACCGAGGTGTTGGACTGCTGGCCGGTGGTGACTCGCAGCCGGTCGGCGCGCTCGGCGATCGCCTGCGCCCCGGTGCCGCCGAGGGTGGTGCCCGCGTCCAGCGCAGACTGCGCCCAAGCCCGCCAGAAGCGGGGGTGGTGGGCGCCGTCGACCAGCGTCAGGGACCCGCCCTCGGAGTCGGGGATGACGAAGCCGGCGTTGCCCTCGGCCTCGCCTGCGGCGGCGAAGTCGCCCGGTGTGGCGCGAGGCTCCAGCACCAGGGGCACGTGTACCAGCACGGCGCCCGCCTCGCGTCGGGGTACTGCCACCAGTAGGTCCCGTACGCCTTCGCCCAGGTTCCAGGATCCCACCATCCGCAATGGGCCGTGGGCGGGTTCCCCCTTGAGCGGATACCAGCGGCGCTGGCCCATCCAGCTCCCCAGCGCCGCGAGCAAGGAGGCGTCGTCGGGCCATGCCGGCGTATCCGGCATGGCGGCCGTCGAATGACTCATCGGTCCTCCTGACAGTTTGGGGCGGCAGGCAGCCGGCGGCCGCGAGGGGGCTGCCCCACGGGCCCAGCGATCGCCAACTGGGCATCACGCCGAGCGTCTGACTGAGTGGCAGGCCCAGCAGTCAGCCGGGTAATCCGCTGAGTCGTCAGCCAGGGGGAGCGCGCCACGGCGCTCGTGCCGGATACCGGACGCCAACCAGTGCTGCACGGGTGGGGCAGGCCGGGAACGCCGGTTACGGTCACGGGGCCCCTCCGGTTGTGATCAGGCCGGGGACGCGCAGCTGCTCCTCACAGAGGCTCGACTGAGAAGACATGGGCTACACGGCCTGAGAAGGGGTCCAAACGCACATAGTTCTGCCCGGACCAGTCGTAGACGTCGCCGGTCAGCTCATCGGTGACCCGCAGCACTGGCCGGGAACCGTCCACCCAACCGGGCAGGCCCAGCTGCTCCAGGTTCAGGTAGATCTCGCCCTCGTGGGCGCCATAGGGGTCCAGGTTGACCACCGTCAGCACCACGTCGTCCTTCCCGCTAGGAGAGTGAGCGGCATCCACCCGCTTGGAGTAGGCGATCAGGTTGTCGTCACTGGTGGGGTGGAACCAGACATCCCGCAGCTGCTGGAGCGCCGGGTGGGCGTGACGAGCAGCGTTCAGCGCAGTGAGCAGAGCCTCGATGCCGTTGACGCGTGCGGCGCCGAAGTCGCGTTGCTTGTACTCGTACTTCTCGTTGTCGATCTGCTCCTCATACCCGGGGCGCGGCACCGACTCGGCCAGCTCGTAGCCGGAGTAGATGCCCCAGGTGGGGGACATGGTGGCGGCCAGTACGGCACGCAGCTTGAAGGCGGGAACCTTCCCGTTGGTCATGAAGGGCGTGAGGATGTCGTGCGTGGTGGGCCAGAAGGTGGGGCGCATGACGTGCGCGGTCTCCTGGGACAGCTCCACCAGGTAATCGGTCAGCTCCTGCTTGGTGTTGCGCCAGGCGAAGTAGGTGTAGGACTGGTGGAAGCCGATCTTTGCCAGGGTGCGCATCATCGCCGGGCGGGTGAAGGCCTCCGCCAGGAACAGCACCTCGGGGTTGTCCTCACGCACCTGGCGGATCAGACGCTGCCAGAAGGGCAGGGGCTTGGTGTGCGGGTTGTCTACCCGGAAGATCGTCACCCCGTGGCTGATCCAGGTGCGTACCACCTCCAGTATCGCCTGGTAAATGCCCTCGGGATCGTTATCGAAGTTGAGGGGGTAGATGTCCTGGTACTTCTTGGGCGGGTTCTCGGCGTAGGCGATCGAGCCATCGGCCAGGACGGTGAACCACTCGGGATGCTCGGTCACCCAGGGGTGGTCCGGGGAGCACTGCAGGGCCAGGTCCAGGGCCACCTCCATGCCGAGCTCCCGGGCACGCGCCACCAGGGCGTCAAAGTCGTCGAAGGTGCCCAGATCCGGGTGGATGGCGTCGTGCCCGCCCTCGGGGGAGCCGATGCCGTACGGGGAACCCGGGTCCCCGGGCAGGGCGTTGAGCGTGTTGTTGCGACCCTTACGGTTGGTGGTGCCGATCGGGGAGATCGGGGTCAGGTAGAGGACGTCAAAGCCCATGGCGGCGATGCGGCCGAGTCGCTGAGTGGCCGATTGCAGTGTGCCGGTCTGCCACACGCCCTGCTCATCCCGATGCGCTCCCAGGGACCGGGGGAAGATCTCGTACCAGGAGCCTGCCAGGGCCCGCTGCCGATCCACCTGCAGCGGGTAGGTGGCCGAGGGAGATACGTGATCGCGCAGCGGCAGCCGGTCCAGGACTGCCGCAACGTCCGCAGACAGCCCGGCGGAGAGCCGGTCGGTGGCGGAGGCGGAGTCATCACGCAGGGCGACGGCGGCGTTCAGCAGGGCCTCGGCGTCACCCTCGGCCCGGCCCGGGACAGCGGCTGCGCGCTCAAGCACGCGGGCGCCCTCCTCCAGCATCAGCTCCACGTCGACGCCTGCGGGAACCTTCACCCCGGCATCGTGGGCCCAGGTGCCGTAGGGGTCCGACCACCCCTCCACGCGGATGCCCCAGTCGCCTGGGAAGTCCGCCGCCAGACGCGCCTCATAGCGATCCAGGCCGATGCCGACCTCGTACATGCGGGCGCTGGGACCGTCGGTGCCGTCTGGCCGCACCAGGACGGCGGTGGCTCCAAAGCGATCGTGCCCCTCCCGGAACACCGTCGCCCGGATGGGGAAGACCTCGCCGGGCACGGCCTTTGACGGCCAGCGCCCGTCCTCCACGACGGGGAAGACCTCCGTCACCGGGATTCGTCCCACCGGTGCATACGGTGCCGGCTGGGGCACCTGGGCGGGTGCGGGCTGCGCCGCAGCGGCGGGAGCAGCGTGGCTGGTTGACTTCGTCTTCGCCGTGCGCGGCGTCGTGTTAGGGGTCACAGCGCAAGCGTACCTGTCTGCGCGTGTGCATGTGGCCCACCGGCGCCCTAGTAGTTCATGTGCATGGCCGTGCGTACCGCGTGCAGGGTCTGCTCGGCCACCGTGTTGGCCCGGGCATTGCCGTCTGCCAGTACCTGCAGCAGGTAGTCCTCGTCGGCGGCGAGCTCGGCGCGGCGGGCGCGGATGGGGGCGAAGAACTCGTTGACCGCCTCGGTGGTGATGCGCTTGAGCGTGCCGGCGCCGCCGTCGCCGATCCGCTCCGCCAGCGACTGCGGGTCCCCGGCCCCGCACAACGAGGCCAGGGTGAGTAGGTTCGCCACCTCCGGCCGGCCCTCGGGGTCATAGGTGATGTGCCGCTCGGAGTCCGTCTTGGCCTTCTTGAGCAGCTTGGCGGTCTCGTCCGCGCTCATGCGCAGCTCAATGGTGTTGTGGCGGGACTTGCTCATCTTCTCCCCGTCCAGGCCCAGTAGCAGTGGCGCCTGGGACAGCAGCGCCTCCGGCCGGCGGAATACCGGGTGCTCCTTGACCGCCCGCCCGTAGCGCTTGTCGAAGCGCTGGGCGATCATGCGAGCCTGCTCCAGGTGGGGCAGCTGGTCCTTGCCCACCGGCACCAGGTTCGCCTGGCAGAACAGGATGTCAGCGGCCTGGTGCACCGGATAGGTGAGCATGAGGCCGGTCATGGCGCGCCCGTCGGTGGCCTCCAGCTCCGCCTTGACGGTTGGATTGCGGTGCAGCTCGGACTCGGTGACCAAGGACAGGAAGGGCAGCATGAGCTGATTGGCGGCCGGGACGGCGGAGTGGGCGAAGATTGTGGAGCGCCGCGGGTCCACGCCGACTGCCAGGGTGTCCGCCACCAGTGACAGGACGCGCTCACGGATCGGGCCCACGCCGTCGCGGTCGGTGATCACCTGGTAGTCCGCTACCAGGATCCAGGTGTCCACGCCCCGGTCCTGGATGCCCTTCCAGGAGTGCATCGTGCCGAAGTAGTGGCCCAGGTGCATGTTGCCAGTCGGGCGCACGCCCGTGAGCATCCGGTAGCGGCCCGGGTTCACGTCGAGGTCGGCCTCGATCTCGGCACTACGGGCAAGTGAGCGGGCCAGCGAGGCCGCGTCCGTGGAGCGCGACAGGGCGTCCTCCGCATTCGTGCCGGCCGTACCGCCGGCTGCATTGCTGGAGGGGGAACCGGCATTCGCGTCGTGCTGCGTCATGGCCGCCATCCTAGACCGGGCAGGCCGACGACTACTCCTCGGGCAGAGCGTGCGGGCGCTCCTCGGGCAACCCGACCAGCTGCTCCCCGGACAGGTAGATGCGCAAGGACAGGGCATCCAGCGTCGTGGTGTCCCCGGGCCGGTCCTGCCGACAGTCCGTCGCGCCGGAGCGCGAGGCTCGAGCGCGGGCCGGGTTGAGTGCACGGGCGCGGGCCGCCGGCCCCCGGCTCACTCTGTGCGCCAGCGCGAAGGCCGAGGTGTGGGGGCGCGGCACGGCCCAGGTCGAGTCCCACATCAGGTGCCAGTCGGTGCCGTGGCCGTCGGGCAGGGTGACGTCCTCCTGGGCCAGGGAGCCGTTGATGACGAGTAGGAGGTCGGCGTCGTCCATGGGCGTGCCCGAGCGGAGCATCTGCACTACCCGGGTCCAGGGGTCGTGCCAGGCGGCCACGTCCATGGGGTCACCATTGGCGCGGAACCAGGACAGGTCGGGCAGGGCGTCGCCGCTGGGGACGGAACCGGTGGCGAAGGAAGTCGGGCGCAGCACCGGGTGGCTGTCGCGCAGGCTGATCAGGAAGTGCGTCGTGGCGATCAGGTCGCGCTGCCAAGTGGTCAGATTCCAGTCGAACCAGGAGATCTCGGAGTCCTGGCAGTAGGAGTTGTTATTCCCGTCCTGGGTGCGTCCCATCTCATCGCCGCCCAGCAGCATGGGCGTGCCGGCGGAGACGAGCAGGGTGCCCAGCACGTTGCGGGAGGAGCGGCGTCGCAGGATCTCGATGGGGCCCCCGCCCATGCCCTCCGGCAGCGGTCCCTCAAACCCGTGGTTCCAGGAACGGTTGTCATCGGTGCCGTCGCGGTTGTCCTCGCCGTTGGCCAGGTTGTGCTTGTAGTCGTAGCTGACCAGGTCGCGCAGAGTGAAGCCGTCGTGGGCGGTGACGAAGTTGATGGAGGCCAGCGGACCGCGCCCGCCCGGATACTCGCCGTATCCGAACATGTCGGCGCTACCGCTCAGGCGCGTGGCCAGGTCCCGCAGGTCATTGCCGGGGCGCCCCTTGGACATCTCGGAGGCGTCATGCAGCCAGAAGGAGCGCACCGTGCCGCGGTAGCGGTCGTTCCAGTCATGGAAGGGCGCCGGGAACTCGCCGGTGCGCCAGCCGCCCGGACCGATGTCCCAGGGCTCGGCGATCAGCTTGGTGTTTTGCAGCACCGGGTCGGTGGCCATGCCGATCAGCAGCGGGTGACGTGCCTGGAACTCGGAGGCATCACGGCCCAGCGTCACGGCCAGGTCGAAGCGGAAGCCGTCCACGCCGACGTCGCCGGCCCAGTAGCGCAGCGAGTCCAGCACCAGCTGCACGGCCCGGGTGGAGCGGAAGTCCACCGTGTTGCCGGTGCCCGTGACATCCACGTACTGGGCGGGCCGGTGCGGGGCGTGCAGGTAGTACTCGAGGTTGTCCAGTCCGCGCAGGGACAGCGCGGGCCCGTCCATACCCGACTCGCAGGTGTGGTTGTAGACCACGTCCATGATCACTTCCAGGCCGGCCTCATGCAGTAGCGAGACCATGCCGCGGAACTCGTCCAGTACGGCCTGTGGGCCCGCCTCGCGGGCGGTGCGGGTCGCATAAGCCGGTTCGGGCGCGAAGTACGACAGGGTTGAGTAGCCCCAGTAGTTGGTCCGCTCACGCTGGAGGAGGAAGGCCTCGGAGAAGGCGGCGTGAACGGGCAGTAGCTCCACCGTCGTGACGCCGAGCGAGCGCAGGTGGGACACGGCGGCGGGGTGCGCCAATCCCGCATAAGTGCCGCGCAGCTCCGGAGGCACTCCGGGCATGGAGTGGGTGAAGCCCTTGACGTGCATCTCGTAGATGACCGTGCGCTCGGCGGGCACCTTGGGCCCGGGGACTACGGGGAACTGCTCCCCGGTGACCACGCCGAGGGCCGTGTGCCCGGCGGAGTCCAGCTGGGAGGGGAGGAAGGGCACGTAGGTGGGGGCCAGCTCGGCGTCTACGGCGTGTGCGTACAGCTCCGGCCCCAGGCGCGGAGTGCCGTCGATGGCGCGGGCGTACGGGTCCAGCAGGAGCTTGCGCGGGTTGAACAGCAGTCCCTCGGAGGGATTCCACTGGCCGTGCGCCCGATATCCGTAGCGCTGACCGGCGCGGACTCCGGGCGCGTGGGCGCTCCACGCGCCACGGACGGGCCCGTGCATGCCGATGCGGCGCTCCGAGGTGATCGCACCGGTGGAGTCGGTCTGAATCAGGCACAGGTCCACAGCCTCGGCACGCGGCGCGACCACCACGAAGTCGGCGCCGTCTCCGGTGAGCGTGGCGCCCAGGCGCGTGCGGTCCGAGGCGTCGGAGTCGGCACGGGCGGCGGGTTGCAGCTCTGGCGATGGGGGCATGTGCATGAATCCTATGGTCGAGCAGGTGGGCTTCGCGATGCCACCTCGTGACAGTTGATCCGGGGCGACGCTGACGTGCCGGCACCAATCAGGCCGTACTCGGGCGTCTCGCCCGTGTGTCTGAGGATAGGCGATACGGGCTTTGGCGAGGCTGCGTGGAGTGGCCGCACAGTTAGGACGTATGTCGCATTGGTGCAGTTGGCGCGCGGGTTGGGAAAGCGGGCCGGCGCCGGCGGCGGCCCGGGCAGGGGTGACTGAGCGCTCACCTGTCGCGGCGCCCAGATATGGCAATCTTGTGCGCATGAAAATAGTCGTCTGCATCAAGCACGTCCCGGACGTGCAGTCCGAGCGCCGCCTGGAGGGGGGCCGCCTGGTACGCGGCGAGGAGGACGTTCTCAACGAGCTCGACGAGAACGCCGTCGAGGCCGCGGTAGCGCTGGTCGAAGAGCTGGGTGGTGAGGTGATCGCCCTGTCTATGGGACCTGAGGACGCCGAGGACGGCGTGCGCCGCGCCCTGCAGATGGGGGCCGACTCCGGTGTCGTGGTCACCGACGCCGCGCTTGCGGGCGCGGACGTCCCCACCACCGCACGCACCCTCGCCGCCGCCGTGTCAAAGCTCGGCGGGGTGGACTCCGGTCCGGGAGATGTGGACCTGGTGATCACCGGTATGGCCTCCCTGGACGCCATGACCTCCATGCTCCCAGGTGCGCTCGCCGCCGCACTGCACGTCCCGGCCCTGACCCTGGCGAGCTCGCTGGAGGTCAGTGCGGATGAGGCGACTGTGACCCGCGCCACCGGCACCGTCCGGGAGGTGCTCTCCGCCCCGCTGCCCGCGCTCGTGTCAGTTACCGATCAGGCCAATGAGCCGCGCTACCCCAACTTCGCCGCCATGCGTGCCGCGCGCAAGAAGCCGGTGGACACCTGGGACTTGGAGGACCTCGGCCTGGCCGACGTAGAGGCGGGAATCGCCGTCGTCGACTTCGCCGAGCGGCCTGCCCGCCAGGGCGGCATTATCCGTACCGACGCCGGGGAGGCCGGGCGTGAGCTGGCGGCCTGGATGGTCGAGAACAACCTCGTGTGAGCCCCGGGCGAGCACAGGCTTCGAGCACGAACTTGCAGGGAAGGAATCGCGAACTAGCTATGCCTGAAAACATGTTGAACGACCCCATCGTCGTACTGGTCGACCGCACGCCGGAGGGCGACCCCACCCCGGCTGCCATGGGACTGGTATCGGTGGCTCGTGGGCTCACCTCCGCCGACGTCGTGGCCCTGGTCCTGGGAAGCGTTGACACCTCCGTCTGTGCGGAGCTGGCCGCTGCCGGTGCTTCCCGCCTGTTGGCGGCCGACCTGGGCGGACGCGAAGCGGTGGCTGCGGTTGCCGCCGACGCAGTGGTCGCAGCGGTCGAGGCGGTCATGCCCGCCGTCGCGCTGGTCGGCAGCGATTACCGGGGCAAGGAAGTCGCCGGACGGGCCGCGGTCCTGCTGGGCTCGGCCTGCGCCTCGGACGTGGGTGACCTGCAGGTGGTCGGTAATGAGCTGCGCGCCTCCAAGCTGGTCCTGTCGGGAACCTGGTCCACCACTATGACCGTCTCGGCGCAGGCGGACAGGACTCCGGTGATTTCCGTCCACGCCGGCGCCTCCGAGCCTGCGCCGACGGCCGACGGCCAAGTCGAGCTGGCCGTGGAGGCACTTGAGGTTGCCCTGTCCGCGGAGGCTGCGGCTGTTACGGTCGTTTCCCGCGAGGTCGCCGACGCCGCTGCGGGCCCCGACCTGTCCGAGGCCCAGCGAGTGGTGGTGATGGGACGCGGTACCGACGGCGACCTTGAGCTGGTGCACTCGCTGGCCGATCCGCTTCAGGCTGCCATCGGCGCCACCCGCGTGGCCTGCGATGAGGGCTGGATCGAGCGCTCCGCGCAGGTCGGCCAGACGGGGGCGTCAATCACGCCTCGCCTGTACATCGGACTGGGAGTGTCCGGCGCCGTCCACCACACCAGCGGCATCCAGGGCGCCGGCACCATCGTTGCCGTCAGCGACGATTCCGAGGCTCCGATCTTCGAGATGGCCGACTACGGCGTGGTCGGCGATGTGGCCCAGGTGGTTCCCCAGCTCGTGGAGGAACTGGCGCGCCTGCGCAGCTGATAACCAAGCGCTCCGGACCCAGTTCGCCGCGTGGCACCACGCGATGCCGTGCCGGAGCGATCGCTGGCACAGCGCCCCGTCCCGGTTCTCCCGGGCCGGGGCGCTTCTCTTTCGCTGAGATCGGTCGATATGGCGGTATCCCGTCCGCCATCCGGCCCGCCGGCGGGATGTGCGGTGCGCGGCTGGCAGTGCGGAGTTGACACAGCGGGCCCCTTGTGTCACTGTACTAGCGCAGTAATACAGATGGTCTCCCGGCCCTCTGTCCGCTGCGCTCATGAGCACACCCGTACACCCAACAGAGGGAGGCCTTGTGGATCTTGACGGCTCCCGGCCGATCTGGCTGCAACTGGTCGACGACTTCCGCTTGCGGATCGTCACCGGCGCCTGGCCGATCGGCACCCGGATACCCAGCGTGCGCGAACTGGCCACGCAATCCGGCGTCAACCCCAACACCGTTCAACGCGCACTGGCCGAGCTCGACCGCACCGGGCTGACCGGCACCGAGCGGACCGCCGGCCGCTTCGTCACCACGGATACCGCCGTCGTCGATGCCGTCCGCCGGGAACTCGCCACCGGCGCCACGGACACCTTCATCACCGCCCTCGCCGCCGTCGGCATGGATCTTCCGCAGGCCGCAGCGCTCCTGCAGGAGCGCTGGGAACTGCGCCCTTCCTCGGCAGACACAGGAGAATCCTCATGACCCAGCATCCACTAGAGGCGGCGTCGCCCGCGGCGCGCTTCAGCTCTATCCCCATCCCCGACGGCGCAGTGCCGCTGGTATCTGTGTCCGGCGTGACCAAGGCCTACCGCGGCCGCCCGGCACTGATGGACCTGACCCTGGACCTGCCGGCGGGCCGGATCGTGGGGCTCATGGGCTCCAACGGCTCGGGCAAGACCACCCTGCTGAAGATCCTGGCCGGCCTGCTGGCTGACTACGACGGCCAGGTACGGGTAGGCGGACATGCTCCAGGGCCGGAGACGAAGGCGCTGGTCGCCTTCCTGCCCGACGCCGAATTCCTGGCCTCGGGACTCAAGCCCGAGCAGGCCATAGCGATGTTCTCCCGGCTCTTCCCCGACTTCGACGCCGATCGTGCGCGCGAGCTGGTGGAGTTCTTCGGCCTTCCCGGTGACCGGAGCCTGAAGGAGATGAGCAAGGGCATGGGGGAGAAGCTGCGCGTCAGCCTGGTCATGGCTAGGCGTGCACGTGTCTACCTGCTGGACGAGCCCATCTCCGGGGTCGACCCCGCCGCCCGTGACGTGATCCTCAGTGGTGTCCTGCGGGGCTTCGACCCCGAGTCACTGATGGTCATCTCCACCCACCTGATCGCCGACGTGGAGCCGATCGTCGACTCCGTCGTCTTCCTCAAGGACGGCCGCCTGCTGCTGGCGGGCGACGCCGATGACCTGCGTCAGGCACACGGAATGAGCCTGGACGCCCTGTTCCGGAAGGAGTACCGCTGATGCTGCGCACACTGTTCACTGAGGAGGTCCGCTTCCTGGCGCCCATCCAGCTGAAGATGCTCGGCATCTTCACGGTGTTCGGGATCGCCTTCCTCGGAGTCACGTTTCTGGACCTGCCGGTTTTGAGCCTATTCGGGACGCTTGGCGCGGTAGTCTCCTTTGCCTTGGCCATACCAGTGGCGCTCGTCCACACCGCCTCCGAGTACTGGCAGTCCATGTATGGCGCGCGCGGCTACCTGACCATGAGCATCCCGGCGCCCGGGCGCACGCTTTATGCCGCCAAGGTGCTCTACGCCTTCGCGGCCGGCCTGGCGGCGATGTGCTTCGCTGCAGTGGGCTTGTTGGTGACCGTGTGGGCGGCCGCGCGGGCTCAGGGAATCGGCCTCGGTGAGCTGCTCCAACCTCTGCGTGAGATGCTGGCCTTCGTCGGCACCGGCTGGGTGATCGGTTTCTTCATCTACGTGATTGTGGAACTCGCGTGCGTAATCGTGTGCGTGTCCGCGATTATGAGCATCGGGGCGCAAGGGCGCTGGAACCACCTCGGCTTCGGCGCGCCCGTGATTGGTTTCGTGGCGCTGTACCTGGTGGCGCAGGTGCTCTCGTTGTTGCTGCTACTGATCGTGCCGGTGAGCATTGGGATTCCGTCCGGAGACATTGTGATTACATGGATGCTGCCGGACTTCATTGAGGCGGTGCGGACCGACGGGGACCCGACCCTGCTGGGGCTGGGGTACATCGCCGTGTGGCCGCTGCTGGCGTTGGTCCTCGGAGTGCGAGGCGTGCGCGCGATCGAGAGACACACCTCCCTGCGCTGAACATTTCGCTGAACCTAATCGGCGCAAGGTGGCCGGGTGCCCGGTTCAGGCGACTGTGGCCTGGGCCAGCACCCGGTCGCCGTCGTCTCCGCCGTAGACGACGACGCTCTGCCCTGCGGCCAGGCCCCGCAGGGGCTGGCGCAGCACCGCGTGCAGCGTGCCGCCGACGCCGTCCACGGTCACGTCAGCGTGCACCGGGCGGCCGTGGGCGCGCACCTGTACGGTCACGTCCTGCCAGCCGACGCCGTCGGCGAGCGGGGCGGGGGAGTCCAGCAGCACCAGGTCCTTGCCGTCGACCACGGTGCGCTGCAGCAGCTCGGCGGGGCCGACCACGACCTCATTGGTGCTCGGACGGGTGGCGATCACGTAGCGCGGGCGGCCGTCGGCGGCCGGGCGGGTCAGGCCCAGGCCCTTGCGCTGGCCGACGGTGAAGCCGAAGTAGCCGCTGTGGGTGCCGAGCACCTCGCCGTGGGGGGAGACGATGCTGCCCTCCTTGGCGCCGAGGCTGCGCTGCAGGAAACCGCGGGTGTCGCCGTCGGCGACGAAGCAGATGTCGTAGGAGTCGGGCTTGTCCGCCACCGGCAGGCCGCGGCGCTCCGCCTCGGCCCGCACCGCCGCCTTGGAGGGGGCGTCGCCTAGGGGGAACAGGGCGCGGGAGAGGCCCTCGCGCCCTGATACGGCCAGCACGTAGGACTGGTCCTTGGCCGTATCGGCGGCGCGGCGCAACTCCAGGTCGCCGGTCTGGCCGGGGCTGCCGTCGGTGGCGCCGCCGCGCAGGCGGGCGTAGTGGCCGGTGACGACGGCGTCGAATCCGAGGGCCAGGCCGCGCTCCAGCAGCACGTCGAACTTGACCCGCTCATTGCAGCGCACGCACGGGTTGGGGGTGCGGCCGGCGCGGTACTCGGACAGGAAGTCGGCGACCACCCGCTCCTCGAACTCCTCCGACAGGTCCCACACGTAGAAGGGGATGCCCAGGATCTCGGCGGCCCAGCGGGCGTCGCCGGCGTCCTCGATGGAGCAGCAGCCGCGGGTGCCGGAGCGGGTGGCGGCCCGGTTGCGGGTAAGTGCCATGTGCACGCCGACCACCTCGTGGCCGGCCTCGACGGCGCGCGCGGCGGCTACCGCGGAGTCGACTCCGCCGGACATGGCTGCCAGTACGCGCACGTGTGCTCCTTCCGCTGCATTAGTTCTGCAGGTGCCCGGGTGGGCGGGTTGCAGCCTACCGCCATGGGCGGGGGCGCGGGATGTCGGGCAGAACACCTCTGAACGCTGGATGCGTCGGGTAACTGCAGCCCGGAAGCGAGTGGGTGAACGCGTTTAAGATCGCGTGTTTTAGTGTCCTTGGGTGGTTTCGGCTTGGTCGGTGAGGTAGGTGATGGTGCGGACGATGTTGTATGGGGTGGTGGTGTTGGTGGTGGTGATGGTTCCGGTGATGGG
>NZ_PIZC01000057.1:54907-78500 GCF_019325145.1 Actinomyces sp. 594 | reverse complement strand
GGGCCTCCCAGAATCTCACGACTTCTGACACTCCCAGATGTCATGAGATCCAACAGTCCCAGAAGTCATGAGACATCACAGTACCCCTACCGTACGAACCGTCACCACGAGGTACGAAGCGTCGGTGCAAAGGTACGAACCGTCACCGGAAGTGCCGAACCGTCACGTCGCGGTGCCGAAGCGTCGGTGCCAAGTGCCGAACCGTCACGCGAAGTACCGAACCCTCACCCCGGGGCGTACGAGCGAGCCGGCCCGGTCCGCGCCCTTCGCAGCAGCACTGTGCCCAGCAGCGGTGCGCACCGGTGACGGCTTCCTGTACCCGAGCACGATCCAACAAGCCCGACGACGACCTCCCGAGCACGAGCTCCTACGCAGCAGCCCACACCTGGAACCAGATCCGTCTATACGGTTGCCTCACCGGAGAGGTCCCACATCTCGTTGGCCCAGGGGAAGACAACCTCGAACAGGAACAGGACCACTGCCGCTGCCAACACCAGCGCCTCAATCGCACGCAGCCACACCGGGCCCGGCAGGTGCCGCCAGATCCACCCGTACATCAGTTGACCCCCTCGTCATTGAGCACCGAGGCAGGACGGCCCTCCGCGCGCTCCATCCAGTACGCAAACTTCGCGTGAGTGATCCAGCGATGATCATTGCCCCATTCGCCCACAGTCAGCGAGTGGCAAGTAGTCATGGTCAGCATGCGCTCGGTGGGGGCGACGCCGGGCTCACCCGGTACCGGGGCGATCACGTCAACATCGGTGGGCTCAACAATCTCGTGGCTCGTAACCGTATACACGTACCAGGTATCACGGGTGGCCACGATGATCTCATCGCCCTCCTCCAGCAGGTCAATGCGCCTGAAGGAGTTTCCGTTGGTGCGGCGGTGGCCGGCGATGGCGAAGTTGCCGATGGCGCCGAGCTGCTGGGTATCGGGGTAGTGACCGGCAGCCGCCTGATCCAGCACGTCGGCACCTATGCCCTCCAGGATCGGCATGTTGTTGTTAGTGACGCCGTACCACTTGGGCACAACGAGCATCCCAATCACCTGCCCGTAACCCACGGGTGCCACCTCGGGCGGATCGTCATAGTGCCTGGTGCCCTCAACATTAGGGGAATCAACCTGGGTGGAAACGAAGCCGGTGGCCACGGCGTCGGCCCTGGCATTCGCCTCCAGACCCGTCCACCACAGCTGCCACACCAGGAACAGTGCCACCACCAGGCCGGCGGTAATCAGCAGCTCACCCAGTCCGAACAGGACGGAGTTAAATACCCGCCTGCCTCGCCGACGCCGTCCGGCATGGCGCCGGGCACTCTTTGCCGTCATGCGCTCCCCTCAGCTACTTCCAGCGCAACAGGCCCAGGAAACCCACCAGCATGATCGCGAAGCCCACATACAGGTTGCCGTTTACCAGCCAGTCACTGGCATGGTTCTCAACGAAGTACGGCAGCGGGTAGGCACCCTTGAACAGGTAGGTGACCACCACCCACAGCAGGCCAACCACCAGGAGCGTGACCATCAGCGGGGCGTACCAGCGCGGTGAGCCATTCTCCTTAACCTTGCGAGGCACGCGGGAGACACGGTTGGCGGCGGCCCGGGACTCCTCAATACGCGCACGCTCCGCCGCAGCCCGCTTGGCCGGGTTACCGGAGCGCTCCGGCCTCGTCTTCTTCTCACCCTCAGTCCGCGCCACTCGCGCCTCCTCACTTGCCCTGCGGACGACGTCGGCGGCCCGCAGCCCGAGATGTGCCGCGCCCTAGCCTAAGGGATGACCCGTCCGCGGTTGGCATTCCGCAGCGCCCTACCCGGTCACGAACTACGGTTCACCGCGAGCTCAGACCTGCACCTGATCAGGGTGCGAGCCGGTGCGCATTCCCCGGTCCAGGGCGTCGACGGCGGCCATTTGCTCTGGGCTCAGCGCAAAGCTGAACACGTCGGCATTCTCGCGCATGCGCACGGCATGCGTGGTCTTAGGAATGACCACCAGGCCGTGCTGCAAGTGCCAGCGGACAATAACCTGTGCGGGCGTGACACCCAGCTCCGCGGCAACCCGAACCAGCTCGGGATCCTCCAGCAGGCGGCCGCGGCCGAGCGGCGACCAGGACTCGGTGACGATGCCGAGCTCCTCGTGGACATTGCGCAGTTCCCGCTGGATCAGGTACGGGTGCAGCTCGATCTGGTTGATGGCCGGCACCACCCCGGTGGCGTCAATAATGGTGCGCAGGTGCTCGGCCTGATAGTTGGAAACGCCTATCGCGCGCACGCGCCCGGAGCGGAGGATCTCAATCATGGTGCGCCAGGTGTCCACCAAGTCGATCCCAGGGGAGTTGGCCAGCGGCCAGTGCACCAGGAACAGGTCCAAGACCTCCAATTGCAGGTCCCGCAAGGTGGCATCAAAACTGCGCAGCGCGTCGTCACGCCGGTGGTTGGGGTTGTTCAGCTTGGAGGTGACCCACAACTGCTCACGGGGGATGCCGGAGGCGGCCAGCGCCCGCCCCACGCCGGCCTCGTTGCCGTACATCTGGGCGGTGTCGATATGGCGGTACCCGGCTTCCAGTGCCTGACTGACGGCACGCTCGGCATCCGCGTCACCGACCTTGTAGGTCCCGAATCCGAGCTGCGGGATCACCACGGGATCGGCGCCCGCAGTGCCCTGGCGAAGTGGAAGGGCAGGTGCAGGAATGGCGGCGCTCATGGCACAACCCTAACCGCGTGACGTGTCCAGGACCACACCTATTTCGTATTCCGTGTACCGCCACCGGCCGACGCGGCCGAAGACGACGCCGCGACCGCCAGCATCGACTGACGTCACCCATATCCGCCGCCGGCAGCCATCACTCGCGACCACCGCTCGGCGCCGCCGTCGGCCGAGGGAGCCGGTACGCGTCGGCACCCACCCGCGTGATCCACGGATGGGTGCCGACGTACCTTGGGACGGCCCTGCTAGCCGTCCCGGCTGAGTTATGCGGGCCTTCAGTCGGCGGCTGACTCCTCCGGAGCGGCCTCGGCTGCGGCCTCCGGTGCGACCGGTTCCTCAGCCGCAGGCTCATCGGTGGAGTCGGCCCAGTACTCCTCCGCCCACGGGTCCTCCACCGGCTGACTGCGGCGCCAAATCACGTACGCGGCACCTGCGGCGCAGCCGGCGACGGTGAGCCAGCAGAACGTCTTGAGGACGGGGTGCTTCTTCTTCACTGGTACCTCCGGGGTCAGTGCCGCCTGCTTCGCGGCAAGGGCGGCGCGCTGGGCGCGCTCGGTAAGCGTGCCCTCGGTGTTGACGGCCTCCTGGGCGGCGATCGCGGCGCGCTGGGCGGCAGGAACGTACTCCTCAACCACCCGGATGCGTGCTCCCTCAGCGGCGCGCTGGGCAGCCGGGACATACTCCTCAACCACCCGCGTACGCGCCTGCTCGACGACCGGCTGTGCGCGTACCTGCGCCTCCCTGGCGGCCCTGATGAATTCCTCCCGCGCCCGGTTCACGCGCGGCGTCGCCCAACCGACGGCGCGCCCGGCCTGGGCGGCGATACTGTCCGCGAGCGTGGCGGCCTCAAGACGGCTGCGATCAGACTCGATCTTCTTGTCACGGAAATTGCAAACCATGTCGGTCTCCCTGCTCGGAACGATGAGGTTGTTCACCCAATGGTGGCACTGTAACGCAGCTCCCACACACCAACCTGGGAAGCGTTCTGCCTGGGGTGAACACCGGGTCCCGGGATTGCTCCGGCAACACGTGCGACGATGACGAGCATGGAAGCGACCATCGAAGCGACACTGCACACCAGCCTCGGCGATATTCGACTCGAACTCTTCCCCGCGCAGGCGCCGGAGACCGTCGCCAACTTTGTTGGCCTAGCCACCGGTGAGAAGACCTGGACGGATCCGCGCACGGGCGAGCAGTCCAACGCCCCCCTGTACGAGGGTGTCGTCTTCCACCGGGTGATCCCGGGCTTCATGATCCAGGGCGGTGACCCGCTGGGCACCGGCACCGGCGGTCCCGGTTACGTCTTCGACGACGAGATCGACCCCTCCCTGACCTTCACGGCACCCTACGTGCTGGCCATGGCCAATGCCGGCCGCCGCCTGGGCAAGGGCACCAACGGCTCCCAGTTCTTCATCACTACCGCCCCCACCGAGTGGCTGCAGGGCAAGCACACGATCTTCGGCGCCGTCACCGACGAGGCGTCCCGCCGGGTGGTGGACGCCATTTCCGCTGTGGCCACGGACCCGCGCGACCGCCCGCTCGAGGACGTTGTTATCACCTCGGTGACCATCCAGCGATGAGGTGGTCTCGGCGACGTCGTCGCGACGGGATTGATTCATGACCGGACCCAACCCGCAGGACGGCACGGCGCCGGTGTGCCCGCGCCACCCCGAGCGGGTGGCCTACGTGCGCTGCCAGCGCTGTGATCGCCCGGCCTGCCCGGAGTGTCAGGTACCCAGCGCCGTCGGTATTCACTGTGTGGACTGTGCTCGCCGGGCGAGCTCCAGTAGGCGCGGCGTGCGCACCGTGCTGGGCGGTACCGCAGTAGCGGATGCGCTGGTCACCAAGCTGCTAGTGGGTATTTGTGTGGCCGTCTACCTGATGCAGATGGCCTACCCCGCGGTCACCGGTTGGTTCGACTTCGTCCCCGCACTGGCCGCAGCCCAGCCCTGGCGCTTCCTGTCAACCGCGTTCCTGCACGGATCGCTGGTACACCTGGCCATGAACATGTGGGCACTGTGGGTGCTGGGCAGCCAGCTTGAGCCGCTGCTGGGCCGTTGGCGGTTCGTCGCCCTGGCGGCACTGAGCGCCCTCGGCGGGTCGACGGCGATCTACTGGCTGGCAACGCCGACGGCGTGGTCCTGGGTCACGGGAACCGTGGGGGCGTCTGGCGCCATCTTCGGACTGTTTGCCGCCGTGTTCGTGATTCAGCGGCGTTTTGGGCGGGATACCTCCACCATCGTGGGCCTGCTGGTGATCAACATGGTGATCTCGGTGGTAGGGGCAAATATCTCCTGGCAAGGACACCTGGGGGGCTTCCTTACCGGGCTCGCATTGGCAGCGGTCTACGCCTGGGCGCCACGCGGGCGCCAGACCGCCGTTGGCCTGTGGGGTACCGCCGCCGTAGCGGTGGTGCTAGTTGCCCTGGCTACCATCCGCCTGCTTCTGGTCTAACTAGGGCTCCGCGCTCCTGGCCCCGGGTCGACTTCATAGCAGGGCGCCCCGAGGCATATAGGCGTACCCGCACTCCGCACACGCCGGGGACGCGGTGACGGCGCCAGGCGCCTGCGTAGTTCGCAGGCCACCCCTGTCCGGCCGGCGTCGCGCGCAGTCATGAAGTAAACCGGCTGTGGAGGCTTCGGGCTTATAAGGACGTGCTCGACCCGTGCAGGTCGTCCTCGGGCATGCGGAGTCGTCCTCGGGTGGGCGAGGACGTCGTCGCTGTCGGCGGGCGGTCGTCGACGACACGGGATCATCTGCAACGCCACTTCGGGGTTAACAACGCCTGTTAACCGTCTGCTGAAGGGGCCCGAGGTATACACCAGACCGTTAAGTAGCGTTGTTAACGTCCAGCGCGCGCAGCAGACAACTCACCCCGGCACAGCCACCACACCCTCAAACCGGATGACCCGTCATCGCCGTTGTCTCCACAGGTGTACCCACCGTTGTGGATCCTGGGGAAGTACACCGCTGTCATTCCTCCACACCTGTGGAGGCAGCTGGGGAAGTACACCGCTGTGGTTCTCCACAGGGTTGCACACAGCTGGGGATGAACCCGTCATGGCCGCGCATTCAAGCCGAAAACCCAGCAACCCACAGCTTGGGGACAGCCCGAGCGCCCGCCTGTGCACGCAAACCCCGAGCACCTGTGGATCGGGCCTGCACAGTTCGAGATTCGCGCGGCCAGCACTTGCCGGTACGGGCATTGCCTTAACGCTCTATGCCTCCGGGCCGGGATTAGGCAGTGGCTCCTCGCCGGTGGGATCAACCCCGGATTCACCGTTTGTGCTGCTACCGCGGTCGACGCGCTCCACCTCAAGAGTGACCTCTGCGACCATGGCTGCGACAACGCCGATGGCGGCAAGCACCGGCGCAGCCAGCACCGTAATGCCGCCAACAACTGCGCTCGCCGTCAGGGGCACGCTCAGAAACTCCCTGCCGGAGGAGTCGCGCAGGATGACCCGACGGACATTCCCGTCGGCCACCAGCTGCTTAACGGTTGCGATGAGCTGATCGCCGGCGACGGTGATCCAGTCAACCACGGTGCGCGGCGCCCCGCCCGCCGAATCGTAGCCGGAGTCGTAGTTGGTGCCTGAGGATCCGTGAGTGTCTGTGCTCATGCATCTAGTCTGACGTCGTCGAACCGCCGGCTCCATGGGGAAGCGCCCTGACTCATCCCCGAGCGGTGCCCGCCACGCACATCAAGACCACCCCTGCTCGCGCACTGCCCCGCGAGGTCGTACAAGCAACGGCACCGACCACCGAAGCACCACCCGAACCGAACTCGGCACGTAACAACTACCGACTTCGGCACGTAACGTCTACCGAACTCGGTGAGGGGAGCTGGGTAGGGAAGAAGAGAGTGAGTGGAGCCAACGGGACTCGAACCCGTAACCCCCTGCTTGCAAAGCAGGTGCGCTACCAATTGCGCCATGGCCCCTTCATGCGACGGGGTCGGTGACCTCCGCCCATGCAGCCCGCTCCGCCCGAGCCGCCTCCAGCTTCAACCAGGTGGCGTAGCCGACGACCCCGAGGAACGAAAAAACCGCGGCGACCAGGAGTACTCGGCTCTTCATGAAGCCTCCTCATGTTCCACCGCGGACAGTGGGCCTAGCTGGACTCGAACCAGCGACCTCATCCTTATCAGGGATGCGCTCTAACCAACTGAGCTATAGGCCCTTGCGACGCAGGAGAGATTAGCCCACCGAGCCGCCGCACACCAAATGCGATCACTCGTCCGCGAGTGTGAGATGAACCCCACCGACGAGCGCAGCCGTGATGTTGTACAGGAACGCGCCGATCGTCGCCAGGGCAGTCATCAGGATGATGTTGACGACGGCGATCACCGTGGCCATGGAGATGGCGCGGGAGAACTTCATGTACTCGATCAGCGCCGAGTAGGCGTTGTTGCTGGAGTCCATCACCGTGCCCACCAGGTCCTGGATGGTGGAGAACACGTGCATCGCATCCAGCATGAACCACACGAAGGCGGCAGCTACCACCAGCATGATGCCGGCGGCCACGCTCAGCAGGAAGGACGCCTTCATCACCGACCACGGGTCAACTCGCGTCAGGGCGAGCCGGACCCGGCGCGGGCCGACGATTGTCTTGGCGGGCTTGTGCTCGCCGTCATTCGGCTCGGGGACAGTCTGGGACGTCGCGGGTGCCGCCGGCTCGGCCGCGGCGGGGGACTGGTTCTGTCCGCCCTGGGCGGGCGGGTAGGACTCCGGCTGACTCATGCCTGAACCTCACTCTCGTCGTCCTCAGACGATACCGTGTCGGCGCCAGGGCCCGCAGCGTCCACTCCGGTCTCGTCGGCCACCTGCTCCGCCGAGCCGGCCGACGGCTCCGAGGCCGATTCCTCATCCTCGGCGTCAAGCTCGTCCTCGGCGTTGCGGGCGACGGCGATGATGCGGTCGCCCGCATCGGGCTTGGCGAAGGTGACGCCACGGGTGTTGCGCCCGGTGCGGGAGACCTCGGCGACGGCGCTGCGCACGACTTTCCCGGAGGCCATGATGCACATGACCTCATCGGTGGGGGCGGTGGTCAGGGCGCCCACGAGGTCGCCGCGCTCCTCCACCAGGTCGGCGACCTTGACGCCCAGGCCTCCACGACCCTTGACCGGGTAGTCGGTGGCCAGGGTGCGCTTGGCGTAGCCGCCCTCAGTGACGACGAACAGGTCAGCGTCCTCCCAGGCGGGATCCACCACATCCATGGCCAGCAGCGAGTCACCGTCGCGGAAGCGCATACCGGTCACACCGCTGGTGGCACGGCCGGTCGGACGCAGGGTGGCGTCGTCGGCGTGGAAGCGCAGCGCCTGGCCGTGCCGGGAGACCAGCAGCAGGTCCTGCCCGGCGGACAGCAGGGCGGCGGAGACCAGCTCATCGGGGTTGCCCTCAGCGTCCTCACGCAGGTTAACGGCGATCAGCCCGGCCGAGCGGTTGGAGTCGTACTCGGTCAGGCGGGTCTTCTTCACCAGGCCGCGGCGGGTGGCCAGCACCAGGTAGTCGGCCTGCTGGTAGTCGCTCAGCTCCATGACCTGGGCGATCTCCTCGCCCGGCTGGAAGGCCAGCAGGTTGGCCACGTGCTGCCCCTTGGCGTCGCGGCCGCCCTCGGGCAGCTCGTAGGCCTTGGCGCGGTAGACGCGGCCCAGGTTGGTGAAGAACAGTAGCCAGTTGTGGGTGGAGGTGACGAAGAAGTGGTCAACGACGTCGTCCTCGCGCAGGGCGGCGCCGCGCACGCCCTTGCCGCCGCGGTGCTGGGAGCGGTAGGCGTCGGTGCGGGTGCGCTTGGCGTAGCCGGAGCGGGTGATGGTGACCACCACCTCCTCCTCGGGAATCAGGTCCTCGGCACTGACCTCCCCGTCGAAGGGCAGGATCCTGGTGCGGCGCTCGTCGCCGTACTTGTCGACGATCTCCGCCAGCTCCTCGGAGACGATGGCGCGCTGGCGAGCAGGATCGGCGATGATGTCCTTCAGGTCGGCCACGCGGGCGGTCAGCTCGTCGGACTCCTGCTGGATCTTGAGCCGCTCCAGGGCGGCCAGGCGGCGCAGCTGCAGGGAGAGGATGGCCTCGGCCTGGGCCTCGTCGACGCCGAGCAGCTCCATCAGCCCGGTACGGGCCTCATCGGTGGTGGGAGAGCGGCGGATCAGTGCGATAACGGCATCCAGGGCGTCAATGGCCTTGAGCAGGCCCTCCAGGATGTGCAGCCGCTCCTCCGCCTTGCGCAGCCGGAACTGGGAGCGACGCACGATCACGTCAATCTGGTGTTCCACCCAGTGGCGTACAAAGCCGTCCAGGGACAGGGTGCGCGGCACGCCGTCCACCAGGGCCAGCATGTTGGCGGGGAAGTTGTCCTGCAGCTGGGTGCGCTTGTAGAGGTTGTTCAGCACCACCTTGGCCACCGCGTCGCGCTTGAGCACGATGACCAGCCGCTGCCCAGTACGGCCGGAGGTCTCGTCGCGGATGTCGGCGATGCCGCTGACCTGCCCGTCGCGCACCAGCTGCGCGATCTTGTCGGCCAGGTTGTCGGGGTTGACCTGGTAGGGCAGCTCGGTTACCACCAGGCACTGGCGGCCCTGGATCTCCTCGACGCTGACCACCGCCCGCTGGGTGATGGAGCCGCGGCCGGTGCGGTAGGCGTCCTCGATGCCACGTCGTCCCAGGATGGTGGCACCCGTGGGGAAGTCGGGGCCGGGGATGCGCTGAATCAGTGCCTCCAGCAGCTCCTCACGGGAGGCGTCGGGGTGGTCCAGGAACCACTGCACGCCGGCGGCGACCTCACGCAGGTTGTGCGGGGGAATGCGGGTGGCCATACCCACCGCGATGCCCTCCGAGCCGTTGACCAGCAGGTTGGGGAAGCGCGAGGGCAGGATGACGGGTTCCTGGTTGCGGCCGTCGTAGTTGTCCTGGAAGTCGACGCTCTCCTCGTCGATGTCCCGGACCATCTCCATGGCCAGCGGCGCCATCTTGCACTCGGTGTAGCGGGGGGCGGCCGGCCCCAGGTTGCCGGGGGTACCGAAATTGCCCTGCCCGGCCACCAGCGGGTAGCGCAGGGACCACCACTGCACCAGGCGGGCCAGCGCGTCGTAGATGGCGGCGTCGCCGTGCGGGTGGTAGTTACCCATGACCTCGCCCACCACGCGGGAAGACTTGGAGAAGGAGGCGGTGGGGCGGTAGCCGCCGTCGTACATGGCGTACAGGACGCGGCGGTGAACCGGCTTGAGCCCGTCACGCACATCGGGCAGGGCGCGCCCGACGATCACGCTCATGGCGTAGTCGAGGTAGGAGCGCTGCATCTCCATCTGGAGGTCGACCGGATGGATGCGGTCTCCGGTCGGCTCCACGGCGGGGAGCTCGGTGGTCTCGTCGCTCACGGATTTCCTTTGCTGGTGGGGTGCTGAGGTTCAGTGGTGCGCGGGCCGACGGCGAGCCGACAGGCGCCGGGTCGGGTCCGGCCGCTGTCGGGGGTCGGGCCCCGCCGCCTAGATGTCCAGGAAGCGGACGTCGGCGGCGTTGCGCTGGATGAAGGAGCGGCGCTGCTCGACGTCGTCCCCCATGAGGATGGAGAAGGTCTCGTCGGCGTCGGCCGCCTCATCCAGGGTGACCCGCTTGAGGATCCGGTTGGCCGGGTCCATGGTGGTCTCCCACAGCTCGTGGTCGTTCATCTCGCCCAGGCCCTTGTAGCGCTGAATGCCGCCCTCCTTGGGCAGGCGGCGCCCGGCCTCGGCGCCGGCGGCGAGCAGCTGGTCTCGCTCGGCGTCGGAGTAGGCGAACTCGTGCTCGGCGCCCACCCACTTCAGGCGGTACAGGGGCGGCATGGCGATGTAGGTGTGACCCTGCTCGATCAGCGGCCGCATGTAGCGGAACAGCAGGGTCAGCAGCAGGGTGGCGATGTGCTGGCCGTCGACGTCGGCGTCGGCCATGATGACGATCTTGCCGTAGCGCAGCTTGGAGATGTCGAAGTCCTCACCGATGCCGGTGCCGAAGGCGGTGATCAGGGAGCGGATGGTGTCCGAGGACAGGGCCCGGTCCAGGCGGGCCTTCTCCACATTCAGGATCTTGCCGCGGATCGGCATGATCGCCTGGTGCTCGGGATCGCGGCCGCCGACGGCGGAGCCGCCGGCCGAGTCGCCCTCGACGATGAAGATCTCGCACTCCTCGGCGTTGCGGGAGGAGCAGTCACGCAGCTTGCCGGGCATGGAGGCGGTCTCCAGCACCCCCTTGCGGCGGGTGGCCTCCCGGGCCTTGCGGGCGGCCAGCCGGGCGGCCGCGGCCTGGGTCGCCTTGGTCAGCACGGCCTTGGCGTCGGCGGGGTGGGAGTCCAGCCAGTCGCCGAGCCGGGCGTAGACGGTCTGCTGCACGAAGGTGCGGGCCTCGGTGTTACCGAGCTTGGTCTTGGTCTGCCCCTCGAACTGCGGCTCGGTGAGCTTGACGGAGATGACGGCGGTCAGGCCCTCACGGATGTCGTCACCGGTGAGGTTGTCATCCTTGTCCTTGATCAGGCCCTTCTCGCGCCCGTACTTGTTGACCAGGGTGGTCAGCGCCGTGCGGAAGCCCTCCTCGTGGGTGCCGCCCTCGGTGGTGTTGATCGTGTTGGCGTAGGTGTGGACCGACTCGGAGTAGGCGCCGGTCCACTGCATGGCGATCTCCAGGCTGATGGCGCGCCCGTCGCCGAGGTCCTGCTCGGCCTCGAAGTCGATGATCTCGGGGTGGACCAGCTCAACCTTCTTGGAGCGGTTGAGGAACTCCACGTAGTCGCGCAGGCCGTGCTCATAGCAGTAGGTCACGGACCGGTGGCCCTTGACCGGGTCGTCGGCGGGGCCGAGCTCATCGCCGGTGATCTCGTCGCCGGAGTCGGTGACGCCCTCGCGCTCGTCGGTCAGGGTGATGCGCAGGCCCTTGTTGAGGAAGGCCATCTGCTGGAAGCGACGGCGCAGGGTCTCGTAATCGAATACGGTCGTCTCGAAGATGGCCGGGTCCGGGTAGAAGGTCTGGGTGGTACCGGTCGCGTCGGTCTCCTCGCCCCGTGCCAGAGGGGTAAGCGGGTGACCGCCGTCGCCGAAGCTCATGCGCCACACGTGGCCCTGTCGGCGCACCTCGGTGTCCACACGGGTGGACAAGGCGTTCACCACGGATATGCCCACCCCGTGCAGACCGCCGGAGACGGCGTAGCCGCCGCCGCCGAACTTGCCGCCGGCGTGCAGGATGGTCATGACCACCTCGACGGTAGGCTTGTGCTCGGTGGGGTGCTCGTCCACGGGAATGCCGCGGCCGTTGTCAACCACGCGCAGGCCGCCGTCCG
Source organism: Actinomyces sp. 594 (assembly GCF_019325145.1). Taxonomy (NCBI): domain Bacteria; kingdom Bacillati; phylum Actinomycetota; class Actinomycetes; order Actinomycetales; family Actinomycetaceae; genus Actinomyces; species Actinomyces sp. 594. The sequence goes on along the minus strand of NZ_PIZC01000057.1, from coordinate 66,498 downwards.
CCAGGATGGTCACCTCGATGTGGTCGCAGAATCCCGCAAGCGCCTCGTCCACGGCATTGTCCACCACCTCGTAGACCAGGTGGTGCAGGCCCCGCTCCCCGGTGGAGCCGATGTACATGCCGGGGCGCTTGCGCACCGCCTCCAGGCCCTCCAGGACGGTGATGTCACCGGCGTCGTAACCGTGCTCGGTGCGGGTAGTCCCCGCGGCCTCGGGCTCCGCAGCGGCAGAGGCAGTTGTGGCCTCGGGATTCGGGGTACTACCGTCGGCAGTCACAGGCTGATCCAGGTCAGACACGTATCAGTTGCTCCTCGTCATGTGCGCCGGGCCAGTCTCATGCGCTCACTCAGGCGCCGGAATCCGGGCATGGGACCCGGCGCGTGTAGGTGGGTACCTTGCGCATGGCCCTGGGCGCACCATGGGCATTTCCGTGGCGATTCTACCGTGCTGATACCCGGTATCGACCGTCATTGCACTAATCGCGACGTGGGCAACGTCACCTGGTTGATCACCCGTAGGTGTCACGGGGGCCGCGGCCGCCGCGGGCGGCCCCGAAGCGCCCGTGCCGCCAGGTGGGTCCGGCAGGCCCCAGGATGCGGATCTCGACGGCGCCACCGTCCTCGCCCAGCGCCTCGGACACCTGCCGCTCAATGCCGGGCAGCAGCAGCCGCAGCTGCTGCGCCCAGGCGCTGGAGGAGGCCCGCAGGGTCAGGCGGCCGGGCTCGAAGCGCTCAATAACGGCGTGCGCTGCGATCTGCTCGCCGACGATCTCCCGCCAGCGCACCGAGACACTGGCCATGGCCAGCTTCGACGCCCAGCCGTGCCGCTCGGCGTAGCGGCGCAGGTCCTGCTTGCCGGTGCGCGGATCGAAGCGGGTGGGGCCGGGCCGGTCGCGGCCGGGCGGCAGGCCGGGCCCGCGATCCATCTCCGCACCGTCGGCGGCATCCGCGTCCTCGTCCCCGGCGCCTCTTCGACGCCGATCCCAGGCGGCCACGCCGTCGGCATTCGCCGCCTGCCGGCTCAGGGCGCGGCGGCTCAGGCCGGCATCCCAGGCACGCCCGCGCTCCCGGGCCAGGGCCCGCGCCGCCAGCGCATCGGCCGAGTCGGCATCTGCCGCGCCGGGCGCGGACGCCTCCGCGGCACCCGCGGTCGGATCGAGGTGCGGCTCAGTCATGGAGCACCCGGGATCCGGACTCGCCATTGGTCACGTGGAAGCGGGCACCGTCCAGGGCCGCGGGCACGTCGGCGTCCACGGCGGCGGTGAGCAGCACCTGCTGGGCGTCGGCGGCAATGCCGGCCAGGGCGCGGCGGCGGGCGTCGTCCAGGGAGGCGAAGACGTCGTCGAGTATCAGTACGGGCTCGCCGTCACCCCCGTAGGCGTCCACGTCGTGACGCAGCATCTCGTAGGAGGCCAGTCGCAGCGCCAGGGCCAGGGACCACTGCTCCCCGTGGGAGGCGAACCCCTTGGCCGGCAGGGCGTCCAGGAACAGGGACAGGTCGTCGCGGTGAGCACCCACCAGGTTGGCGCCCCGGTCGATCTCGCGGGCGTGCAGGTCCTCCATGGCCTGTTCCAGGCGGGCGGCAGTGGCGGCGGAGTCCACCAGCGTCTCCTCCGCCTCCAAGAAGGTCGCCTCGGCGGTCGGGTCGGGCTCTGGGGTGCCCTCGTGCGCGAGCAGGCTGGAGCGGTAGGCGATGCGGGCGGCCGAGCGGCCCTGGCTGACCCGGCCGTAGCACTCGGCCACCCACGGACGCAGCCGCTGCACGACGTCGACGCGGGCGGAGATCAGGCGGGCGGAGGCCGCCGCAAGCTGGGCGTCCCAGACCTGAAGGGTGGAGAGCATGGAGGTGGTGGAGGCGCGCGCAGCGCGAGCCGACTTCAGCAGGCTGGCGCGCTGGGCGAGGATCTTGTCGTGCTCGGCGCGCACACTCGCCAGTGCCGGACGCAGGGTGACAGCCAGGTCATCCAGGAAACGACGGCGCACACCCGGCTCGGCGCGCACCAGGGCCAGGTCCTCCGGGGCGAAGACGACTGTGCGCAGCACGCCGAGCAGGTCGCGTGGCCGCGCAGAGGCACGGTTCAGGCGGGCCCGATTAGCGCGCCCCGCGATCAGCTCCAGCTCCAGCACACTGGGGCGCTCGCCGTGAACCACCTTGGCACGGATCACGGCGCCACCGGGCTGTGGCTCACCGGCCGGCGCGCGCCGCACCAGCGCCATATCCGTGCCGACCCGGTGGCTGGACAGTGCAGACAGGTAGGCCACCGCCTCCACCAGGTTGGTCTTGCCCTGCCCATTGGGGCCGATGAACGCCGTCGGCCCGGGCTGGAGCGCCAGGACCAGCTCGCGGAAGGAGCGGAAGTCATCCAGTGCAAGATCAGAGACGTACACGGCGGCCGCACCTCCCTCGACCGGTTCCCGACGGCGGGCGCCCGCGGGCCTGCCGCCCCGTCACCCGCGCGCGGCGATTTCCGCGGCTGGCAGCCGAATGCATCTGGGTCGGGGCTGGCCTCAGGCGCCGAAGCGGATCGGCATGATCAGGTAGCGGAAGGAGGTGTCCTCCTCGCCGCCGATGGCGCTCATGCCGGTCAGGACCGCGGGCTTGGACGGGTGGGTGAAGTCGAAGCGCACGTACGGCTGGTTAATGGCTCCCAGGCCGTCGAGCAGGTAGGCGGGGTTGAAGGCGGTGGCGATGTCCTCGCCCTCCAGGTGGGTGACTAGCTGCTCGGAGGCCTGCGCGTCGTCCCCCTGGCCGGCGTCCAGCGCCAGGTTGCCCTCGGTGAAGGACATGTGGATCGGGGCGGCCCGGTCGGCAACCAGGCTGACGCGGCGCACGGCGCCCATGAGCTCCTCACGGCCAACGGTGGCGTGAATCGTGGTGGACTCGGGGAACAGGCGCAGCACGGGCGGGTAATCGCCGTCGGTGAGCAGGCTGGTGGTGCGCCGGCCGCCGGCCTCGAAGCCAATGAGGCTGGAGGCGGACTCGGCCGCCTCCGTGAGTGCCACCGTCACGTCACCCGTGGAGGTCAGGGACTTGGCGACGTCGGACAGGGTGCGGGCCTTTAGCAGCGCGTGGGTTGAGAGCTGGGGGTCCTGCGGCTGCCAGGTCATCTCCCGCACGGCCAGCCGATAGCGGTCAGTGGCCATAAGCGTCAGGGAGGCGCCGTCGACCTCCATCTGCACGCTGGTCAGCAGCGGCAGGGTCTCATCGCGGGAAGCGGCGATGGATACCTGGGAGACGGCCTCGGCGAGGTCGTGGGCATCGACGGTCCCGGCCACGCCCGGCATCTGCGGCAGCGCCGGGTAGTCCTCGGCCGCCATGGCCGCGAGCGCGAAGCGGGAGGCGCCGCAGGTGACAGTCACCTTGGTGCCCTCGACCTCCAGGTCCACCGGCTTGGACGGCAGCGCCTTGGCAATGTCTGCAAGCAGCCGACCGGAGACGAGCACCACGCCCTCCTCCTCGACGTCGGCCGGGATCTCGCAGTGGGCGGAGACCTCGTAGTCGAAGGAGGCCAGGATCAGGGAGGTGGAGGTGGCCTCCAGGCGGACGCCGGCCAGCACGGGCACCGGGGGGCGTGCCGGCACTGAGCGCGCGGTCCATGTGACGGCGTCAGCGAGGACGTCGCGGTCGACCCTGAGCTTCATGTAGTGCCTCCTCGGCGGCCGGGCGCTCCCGGCACGTGCGTGATGTGTATGCGGTTTGCCGCCGAGTGTAGACGCATGACCGGGATGCCGCATTGAGGTGTTTGCCGGGTGGGGGTCCCGGATCCCTGGTGCGGGCGTGCGTGGCGGATCGTGAATGACAAGTCTTGTAGGGGTTATAGGTGGTGTGGAAGTTGGGGAAAAGCGGCGCTTGCGGCGGCGGCGCGCGCCAGGGGGCTGTGGAACTACAAGCTCGTAGTTCCGTGGACGCCTCGGCCGGCCGGTGGATTGTGGCAGTTCCCCGGTTGGGCTCTCCCCAGACGGCGATGGCCGGCTCCACAGGAGTGCCCGGGACGTCCACTGTCGCTCCGCAGCGTCTTCCACAGCCCCGCCGGCCTGTCTGATGCGAGCTTTTGCACCCTAGTGCGCACGCTGCAGCCGTGCACCAGGGTGCAAAAGCTCGTAACAGGGCACGAACACTCGTACGCCTGACCGCCCCGCGGGTGTTAGGCCGAGGAGAGATGGGCGCCGGCGCGTCAGGAAGCGGTGGCGGACTGGGCGGCCTGCTTGATGCGCGCGGTGAGCTCGGCCACGTGGTTGTAGGTCTCGCGGCGCTCGGGCATCTGCGTGCGGATCTTCTTGTCCGCGCTCATAACCGTGGTGTGGTCGCGGCCGCCGAACTCGCGTCCGATCTGCGGCAGGGACATGTCAGTCAGCTCCCGGCACAGGTACATGCCGATGTGGCGGGCGTGGACGATTGTGCGGGCGCGGTTGGACGAGCACAGGTCATCGATCGTGATGCCGAAGTAGTCGGCGGTCTGCGCCATGATCAGCGCAGAGGTGATCTCCTCGCTGGCGGGATCGGTGATGATGTCCTTGAGCACCAGTTCCGCCAGGGTGCGGTCCACCGGCTGCTTGGTCAGTGAGGCGAAGGCGGTCACCCGGATCAGGGCGCCCTCGAGCTCACGGATATTGGTGGTGACCCGGCTGGCGATGTACTCCAGGACGTCGGCGGGCAGGTCAAGCCCCTCGGCGCTGGCCTTGCGGGACAGGATCGCCGTGCGGGTCTCGAAGTCCGGCGGCTGCACGTCGGCCAGCAGGCCCCACTCGAAGCGCGAGCGCAGCCGCTCCTCGAACCCGCCCAGCGCCTTGGGCGGCTGGTCGGAGGTGAGTACGACCTGCTTGTTGGCCGTGTGCAGGGCGTTGAAGGTGTGGAAGAACTCCTCGAGCGTCTGCTCCTTGCCCTGCAGGAACTGGATATCGTCAACCAGGAGGATGTCGACCTCCCGGTAGCGGCGCTTGAAGGCGTCCATGCGGCCGTCGGCCACCGAGGCGATGAAGTCGGAGACGAACTCCTCGCTGGATACGTACTTGACCCGGATAGAGGGGTACAGCCTGCGGGCGTAGTGGCCGATGGCGTGCAGCAGGTGCGTCTTGCCCAGGCCGGAGCCGCCGTAGATGAACAGCGGGTTGTAGGCCTTGGCCGGGGCCTCGGCCACCGCGATAGCGGAGGCGTGCGGCAGCCGGTTGGAGGAGCCGGTGACGTAGGTATCGAAGGTGTACTTCGGGTTGAGGTCTGAACCTTCGTCAGGAACGGTCACCGCCGGCGAGGGCTCGGCGGTCGCGTAGCCGCCCGGGACCGCAGGGGCGTCGTCGGCAGGCGCAGCCGGTGGCACGGGCGCGCTCACCGCCGGCACGGGGGCCTCGGGAATCTGGTCAACCACGGGCCGCGTGGTCAGGCGGACGGCGGGTGTATCGGCGCGGTTGGCGAGCACGGGGGCGGATGACTCCAGGGAGGTGTCAACGATGACCTCGAAGGGGACGTCGTAACCGGAGACCCGGCGCAGCGCCTGCGCGATATGGCCGCGGGCGTTGTCCACCACATTCCTGGCGAAGGTAGAGCCGACGATGAGCACTAGCGTGCCGTCGACGTCGACGGCATGAGTGGTACGGATGATGGACAGCTTGCCCTGACCGAGCTCGGCGGAGCCTGCAAGGATCTCCAGGGCCGAGCGCCACTGTGTCGTCGCTTCGTCGGCCACGGCTGACTCCTGACTGATGCTTGAGAACTGATACCTGGTATGGGGTGGATGACTCGATGATCGACCGGTCGGCTGGGTGCCGGCTGGACGGATCCGCTGGTGGAACCGTAACCGATTCCGACGTAGGCCAGGGCGGCCTGCATCACGGTGGCGGTTCCGGCAGCGCTCCGTGCGGTGGGCCGGAGCCGGGCACCGGTAGCCGGGTGCGGGCTCACGGCTCGCCCTGGGGGCGCGTGGATCGTTGCCCACAGGGTTGTCCACAACTGGGGATGAGTATGTCACCCTCGCGGGAGCGGGATGCGCGATCGCGCACGGATCGGCATCCTGCTGGAATGCTTCTGGCCTGCTATTGGCCAGATCTGACCCGTGCCGGGGAGGTGGCGGCGCCGACGACGGGTGGCAGCGGGCCGGCACCGGCCGGGAGCTCGCCGGGCGAGGTTCACCGGGTGTAGTTCACAGGGCATGCGCGGCGATGTTCACAGGCTCGGGACAAGCACATCCGGGCGTGCCTGCGCGCGGTGCCCCGCCGTGCAGCCTGGGTTGCCGCCGGGGCCGGGAGCGGGCGGTCGCGAAGCGTGTCCCGGCTCTCATCACAATGCGGCCGTATCCGTTTGACCGCAGGGAAAGCGTGACCCTATTGTGGTGCGGACGTTCGCGTGGAGTCAGGTCCCGGACCATGGGGCAGCCAGCGCGAGCGACCGTGCCGCAACTGGCGATGCACGGTTCCGATCATCGCACCAGGAGTACACCCGTGAGCAAGCGGACCTTCCAGCCCAACAACCGTCACCGCGCCAAGGTGCACGGTTTCCGTAAGCGCATGCGCACCCGTGCCGGCCGCGCCGTCCTGGCCTCGCGCCGGCGCAAGGGCCGCGCCCGTCTCGCCGCCTGAGGTGCTGCCGGCGTCGCACCGGATGCTGCGGTCGGAGGACTTTACGGCCGCAGTGAGATCCGGTGCGCGTAGCGGCAGTCGCAGGCTGGTGGTGCACTACTGCGCAGCCCCCGGTGAAGTCCTCACCGCGCCTCCCGTCCAGGACGGGGTACAGGGTGCGGGCGGCGCCCCGGCGCCTGCGGCAGCGCCCGTCCAGCCTGCGCGCATCGGAGTAGTCGTGTCCAAGAAGCAGGTCGCACGCGCCACCCACCGCAACCGGATTAAGCGGCGGGTGCGCGCACTGCTGCGGGAACGGCTCGATGACCTGGAGCCGGGCGCCCGCATAGTGGTAAGGGGCCTGGCCGGAGCCGACGGTGCTACCAGCGCCGAGCTGGCTGCGGACCTGGATCGGCTGCTTACCCGTAGCCGCGCCCTGGCACACACGGGGAGGCGTCGATGACTATGTCGCACGAGCGCTCCCAGTCCGCCGCCGCCAGGGCGCTGGTAGCCCTGGTGGGCTTGTACCAGGGCTGGATCTCGCCGGGCCTGCCGCGGCGCTGCCGCTACTACCCGAGCTGCTCGGCGTACGCGGTCGAGGCGGTCAAGGTGCATGGCGCGCTCAAGGGTGCGCTCCTGGCCGCGTGGAGGCTGTTGCGCTGCAACCCGCTGACTCGCGGCGGCGTCGACCACGTACCCGACCCGGGCCGCTGGCGCTACCACCTGCCTGCCGATGTGCCGCGCTTTTATGTGGATGACTGTGACTCATCGTCGAGTCGAGTCCGCCACGGCGCCCCGCCCGGCGACGTTACCGCCACACCCGCGCCGACCGCGCCGGGTGCAGTTCCCTGACACGGCCTGACACGGCACGGCCGCAGGCGCAGATGGGCATCGCCGCCCGGATGCGCATACGCGGCGGCCACCAGCCGCGAGCCGCAATACAGCTTCCAAGTAAGTCTCGAACAAGGAGTGCAATGGACACGATCCTGTGGCCCCTGATGGTCGCGGTCGCCTGGGTCATGGTCAGCATCCATCGGTTCCTCGTCTTCATCGGTCTCCCCGATGGGCCGGGCGTCGCCTGGGTACTGTCCATCATCGGCCTGACCATGTTTGTGCGGCTGCTGATCATGCCGCTGTTCGTCAAGCAGATCCGCGCCTCCCGCGGCATGCAGCTGATGCAGCCCGAGCTGCAGGCGCTGCAGAACAAGTACAAGGGCAAGAAGGACCCCGCCTCCCAGCAGCGCCAGCAGGAGGAGATGATGGCGCTGTACCGCAAGCACAACACCAACCCCTTCGCCTCCTGCTTCCCTATCCTGATCCAGATGCCGGTGTTCTTCGCGCTGTTCCGCGTGCTGGCCAACCTGGAGGCGGTAGCCACCGACGGCTACGCCGATCACAGCTCCATCGGCCCCCTCACCGCCGAGCTGGCCAAGCACGTGCAGGCCTCCACTGTCTTCGGTGCGCCCCTGTCAGCCTCCTTCATGAACTCCAGCGAGGTCACGGTCAAGATCGTCACGGTGCTGATGATCATCCTGATGAGCGTCACTCAGTGGTACACGATGGCGCAGCTGAGCATGAAGAACATGCCGGACTCGGTCAAGAACAGTGACAATCCGGCCATGCGCTCCCAGCGCATGATGATCACGATCATGCCGATCTTCTTCGCCTTCACCGGGGTGCAGTTCCAGATCGGCGTGCTGGTCTACTGGGTCACCACCAACCTGTGGACCATGGGCCAGCAGTTCTTCACCATCCGCAACATGCCGGCGCCCGGATCAGAGGCGGAGAAGAAGATGCGTGCGCGTGAGAACGCCAGGCGTGCACGCAAGGGCCTGCCCTCCCTGGAGGAGGAGGAACGCGCCAAGGCGGAGGCCGAGGGCACTGCCACCTCTGGGCAGCGCGTCCAGCCGGTACGCAAGGACCGCCAGAAGAAGCGCACCCAGAAGGCCTCCGGAACTAGCGTTGCCAAGTCAGCCCAGCCGGGTTCGGCGATTAACAGCCAGGGACCCGAGACCACCAGCGGGTCTGAGAGCGCCGGGAGCGCCGGGGACTCTACCAACGCCGTCGGGCTCACCCAGGAGGAGATCGCCAGGCGCCGCTACGAGAGGCGTGCACGCGCCCGCAAGCAGGCTGCCGCCAAGCGCAAGGGCGAGTCCGCCAAGAGCAAGAAGAGCGGCAAGCGCAGACCGCGCTGACTGCCGCCCCCCTGCGCGCCCGGAACGGCAGCCCGTCGCCGGGCCGGAGCGCGCAGGCCATAGACCCTGACCACCGAACCAGCCGTATACCCAGCAGTTCACCCAGCTCGAAGCACTGGGCGAGTAATTCAAGTAATTAAGGACAGCAGCAAGCATGAACGACTACCCAGCACGCCCCAAGCATCAGGCCGTCTCGGTCAAGGACCTCGAGGAGGAGGGCGAGATCGGCGCCGACTACCTGGAGGAGTTCCTTGACATCGTTGACCTCGGTGGTGATATCGACATCGACGTCGACCACGGTCGGGCGTCCGTGGCCGTCATCGCCTCCGAGGAGGGTGACGAGCGCGAGCTCGCGGACCTCGTGGGGCGCGACGGCGAGGTGCTTGAGGCCATCCAGGAACTCACCCGCCTGGCGGTCCAGGCGCGCACCGGCAACCGCTCTCGTCTGATGCTCGACATCAATGGCTACCGCGCCGGCCGGCGCGCCGAGCTGACCAAGATCGCCCAGGAGGCGGTTACGAAGGTGCAGGCGACCGGCGAGCCGGTATCCCTGGCGCCGATGAACCCCTTCGAGCGCAAGGTCTGCCACGACGTGGTTGCCGCCGCCGGCCTGTACTCCGAGTCCGAGGGCGCCGAACCGCACCGGCACGTGGTCGTAATGCTGGCCGATGGCGTCGACGAGGACGAGGAAGCCGAAGGCGTGGAGGAAGTCGGCGCGGACGATGCCACCGGGCCTAAGGACGCTGCGACTGCGGACGGCATGCCCGAGTCCGACGGCATTGAGCAGGACTGATCCCATGAGCACCCCCGCAAAGGCGGAGGCCTCCGGGTCTGAGTCTCAGGCTCAGTCTCCGGCAGGTGCAGTGGAGCAGCCGACGGAGCAGATGCGGGCCATGTTCGGCCCCGCCTTCTACGCCACCGAGCACTTCGCCCAGATGCTGGCAGAGCAGGGTGAGTTGCGCGGGCTCCTGGGTCCGCGGGAGCTGCCCCGCCTGTGGACCAGGCACATCATCAACTCTGCGGCGGTGGTGCCGTTCCTGCCCGACCACGGCACGGTGGCGGACATCGGTACCGGTGCCGGCTTCCCGGGTGTGGTTGTGGCGCTGCTGCGCCCAGACCTCGACGTGGTGCTGGTGGAGTCGATGGAGCGCCGCACGCAGTGGCTGGAGGATGTGGTCGCTGAGCTGGACCTGGACAATGTCACTATCAGGCGTGCCCGCGCGGAGGAGTTGCGGGCCCGGTACGCGGCCGTCACCGCCCGCGCTGTGGCTAACCTCACAAAGTTGATTAGGATTACCTCACCTCTGCTGAAGCCCGGTGCCAGCCTGCTGGCGCTTAAGGGCGCGCGTGCCGAGGCCGAGGTGGACGAAGCCAAGTACGTCATCAAGCGTGCGCGGCTTGAGCCGGCCGTGATTCATGAGGTGGTAACGCCCGACGGCGAACTCACCAAGGTGGTGCAAGTGCGCCGACCGGCCTCGCGCTGACCGGCTGGCGTCGGCTTCTCACGTACACTGAAGCGGCCGAACAGGCGTGCGCGCCGGGATGTCGCTGTAGGAGAAGCAGATTGTCAGGATCATCCATCTTCGATCAGCTCCGCGCTGACCGCTCAACCCTGGATGAGGTTGCCGGGGGCAGCTTCCCCCGGCCCGAGCACACCCGCATCATCGCGGTGGCCAACCAGAAGGGCGGCGTGGGGAAGACTTCGACGGTTGTGAATGTGGCCGCCGCCCTGGCGGAGGCGGGACTGCACGTGCTGGTCATCGACGCCGACTCGCAGGGCAATGCCTCCACGGCGCTCGGCGTCGAGCATGATGAGGACCAGCCCTCCATCTATGACGTGCTGGTTGAGGGCGCGCGCATTGACCAGGTAGTCGTGCAGACCCGCTTCGCCGAGACGCTGTGGTGCGTGCCCTCGACCATTGACGTGGCCGCGGTCGAGATCGAGCTGATCAACTCCGCGCAGCGCGAGTCGCGTATGCGGCTGGCGCTGGAGGAGTTCCTGCGTGATCGCGAGGCGCAGGGACTTCCCCGCATCGACTACATACTGATCGACTGCCCGCCCAGCCTCGGCATTATGACCATTAACGCCTTCGTGGCTGCGGGCGAGGTACTCATCCCCATGCAGGCGGAGTACTACGCGCTGGAGGGACTGGCGCTGCTGACGCGATCAGTTGAGCGGATCGCTCAGATTCACAACCCTGAGCTGGCGGTGTCGATGATCGCGCTGACCATGTTCGACAACCGCACGACGCTCGCCAAGGAGGTCGAGGCGGAGGTGCGCACCTACTTCCCGCAGGCCACTCTCACGACCCGAATTCCTCGGTCGGTGCGTGTAGCGGAGGCACCGTCCTTCGGCTCACCGGTCGTGTTCTGGGATCCTCGCTCAACGGGAGCGGTCGCATACAAGAAGCTGGCCTTTGAGATCGCTGCACGCGCCGCCGTGATGCCGGCACAGGAGCAGCGGCAAGAATCCACGGAGGCATGACGATGGCTCAGAAGAAGCGCGGACTGGGGCGTGGCCTGCAGGCACTGATTCCGGATGCGCAGGCGGAGCATCCCGAGCGGCGGCCCTCGGATGTGTTCTTCCCCGATGCGCCTCGGAGCGGTGTCGGCGGTACGGCTGATGCAGCCGCCAGTGATGGAGTAGGCAAGGACACCCGGCGGCGCTCCGATGACATTGCCGCCACGCTGTTGGCGCCGTCCAAGCGTTCACGTCGATCCGGCGGCCGGGCACGGCACACGGGTGCGGCGCGGGCCGGCGTCGGGGAATCGCGTACAAGCGAGCACTCCGACGTAGCTGCCCCGGCTGCGGGAGACAGCCCAGACGCCGGGAGGGCTGCGCCCGGATCAGCT
>NZ_PIZC01000057.1:53597-54623 GCF_019325145.1 Actinomyces sp. 594 | reverse complement strand
CGGCGTCGGCAGCCCCGGGCGCCGATGTTTCACGTGAAACATCGGCCGGGACGCAGGCAGAGGACGGCTCCGAGGGTTTCGAGGCGGAGCTGGTGCCGGTTCCTGGAGCCACCTTCGCCGAGCTGCCGATTGAGGTAATCGTGCCGAACCGGCGGCAGCCCCGGCAGGTGTTCGACGAGGATGACATTGCGGAGCTGGCCAACTCGATCAAGGAGGTTGGCCTGCTTCAGCCCATTGTGGTGCGCCGCCTGGACGAGGCGGTTTCGCAAAGCGCGCAGGCCCGCACGGAATCCGCGCCGGCTTCCGGGACCGGCTCCGGAGACGGTGGCGCCGCGGAGCCTGTGGACGGGGATGAGACCGTCGTCTACGAGCTGGTCATGGGTGAGCGCCGCCTGCGTGCCGCCAAGGAGGCGGGGCTGGAGTCCATCCCGGCCGTGGTCAGGTACACCGCCGATGAGGAACTGCTGCGGGACGCGCTGCTGGAGAACCTGCACCGCGTCCAGCTGAATCCGTTGGAGGAGGCGGCCGCCTATCAGCAGCTGCTTGAGGACTTCGACTGCACCCAGGCGGAGCTGTCCGCCAAGATTGCCCGGTCCCGCTCCCAGATCTCCAACACGCTGCGCCTGATGAAGCTGCCTCCCCTGGTGCAGCGGCGTGTGGCCGCGGAGGTGCTGTCGGCAGGCCACGCTCGCGCCCTGCTCGGCCTCCCCGATGCGGCCGCTATGGAGCGCGTGGCTCAACGGGTTGTCGCCGAGGGACTCTCGGTACGCGCCACGGAGGAGCTGGTGGCGGTCTACGGAGAGTCGACGGAGGCCGTTCCCAGTGCACCGACGTCGTCGCGCAGCCGCAATACCCCATTGCCTGCCCTGTCCACCCGCCTGTCGGACGCCTTCGATACTCGCGTGAAGGTGACGCGAGGGGCCAAGAAGGGACGCATCACCATCGAGTTCGCCGGTGATGAGGATCTGGCCCGAATCGTTGAGGCCATGGCACCCGGAACCTCATTGGCTGAGGGCTGAGCATGCC
>NZ_PIZC01000057.1:46477-53270 GCF_019325145.1 Actinomyces sp. 594 | reverse complement strand
GGCCGCGATGTTTCACGTGAAACATCGCGGCCCGCGACTATCCCCGGTAACGAGTAACCGGATCGATGTGTCAGCAGTGAACCGCCGGACTGTGCACCAGCCGGTCGTACAACTGCGGCAAGTCGCCAGCAGCCTTAGCGGCCATTGGGAACAGGGACATCTCGGTCATGCCCGGGATGACGTTAACGTCGATGAACCAGGGCTGACCGTTCGCATCGAGAATCAGGTCGGTGCGGGAGATGTTTCCCAGCCCCAGGGTGCGGTGCACGGTCACCGCCATCTCCTGGACGCGCTCCAGTGACTCGGAGTCCAGGCGGGCGGGAACGAAGTACTCGGAGCGGCCGGGGTTGTAGCGGGCGTCAAAGTCATAGCGACCCTGTGAGACGACTTCCACGGGCGGCAGCGCCCTGGGACCATCGCCGGTATCCACCACGGAGACGGCGAGCTCGGTGCCCTCGACGTAGTTCTCGATCAGGGCCCGCTCATCGTAGGCGAAGCAGGAAACCATGGCGGTGCGCAGCTCATCCGCGTCGGACGCATAGGAGACCCCCAGTCCGGAGCCGCCTTGATTCGGTTTTACGACGACGGGTAGGCCGAGGTGGCTGGCGACCACGCCTAGTACCTCCTGGGCGCCAAGCTGGCTGAAGTACGCCTTGGGCAGGGTAACGGAGTCCGGTGTGAGTACGCCGGCAGCACGCACAGACGCCTTGGCGGTCGGCTTGAAGGAGGCGCGTTGACAGCCGTCGGAGTGCGTGCCGACGTACGGCAGGCCAAGGGCGATCAGCACGTTCTGCAGGCCGCCGTCCTCCCCGTGCCCGCCGTGCACCAGTGGCCAGACGACGTCGGGGCTGAATGCCTTGAGCGAAGGGATGGTGCGGGCGTCGACGTCGAGCATCACGACCGTGTGGCCCAGGTGCTTCAGCACACCCATGACCCGGTTCCCTGAACGCAGTGAGACCTCGCGTTCATGGCTGAGACCGCCGGCGAGGATGGCCACCCGCAGGGGTGCGGCGGTGGGGGTAGGTGCCTCCGGTGAGGCGCTGGTAGGTGTGTCAGGGGTTGTGGAGGTGTCAGGCATGGTGGCTCCTTGGTGTCGAATTGCTGGCATGCGGTGACCGGCTCAGACCTGATCCGGAGACGGCGCGGAGACCCCACCCGACGGGCGCTGACGGGCAGGACCGAAGAGATCGATTAGGTCTAGGTCGTGGGCAACTACTTCGGAAAGCCGACGCACACCTTCCCGGATCTCAACTGGCTCGGGGTAGCAGAAGGACAGTCGCATATGGTCGCGGCCCGCTCTTCCTCCGGCGTAGAAGGCGGTACCGGAGACGTAGGCGACGAGGTTCGTGACGGCTCGCGGCAGCATCTCCTTGGCGTCTAGGCCCTCGGGTAGGCCCACCCAGACGTAGAAGCCGCCTTCGGGTACGTTCCACGTGCACATCGGCATGAACTCGGCGAGGGCGTCGACCATGGCGTCACGCCGCTTGCGGTACATGGTGCGGAAGTCGCTGATCTGGCTGCGCCAGTCGAAGTTGTCCAGGTAGGTCGAGATCGAGAACTGGCCCACCGAGCTCGGACACAGGATGGCGGCTTCGGAGGCGAGCTTCATCTTGTCGCGCACGGCGGGTGGTGCCACGGCCCAGCCGACGCGGTAACCGGGGGCGAAGATCTTGGAGAATGAACCCAGGTAGACGACGTCGTCGGGCGCCAGGGTCTTAAGCGCCGTGTGGGTGCGCCCCTGGAAGTCGAGTAGACCGTAGGGATTGTCCTCGATGATGAGGATGTGGTGCCGGCGGCAGATCTCAATGACCTGTGGGCGCCGCTCCTCCGAGAGGGTGACGCCGGCCGGGTTGTGGAAGTTGGGCAGGCAGTAGAAGAACTTCACTCGACGACCCTGCCGCTCCAGGCCGGTGATGGCCTCCTCCAGCGCAGCGGGGATGACGCCTTCGGCATCGATAGGTGCCTGCTGGATGTCGGCCTGGTAGGTGGAGAAGATGGACAGGGAGCCGACGTATGTGGGCGCCTCGGTGAGGATGACATCGCCGGGGTCGATGAACAGCTCGGTGACGATGTCGACGGCCTGCTGCGAGCCGGTAGTGATGACAACGTCGTCGGCGTCGGCGTCGATTCCCTCTAGTGCCATAACCTCGGGGATCTGCTCCCGCAGGCGCGGCATTCCCTGACCGTTCCCGTACTGGAGTGCGCGGCCGCCGTCTTTACGGATCATGCGAGCGGTCGCCTCTGCCAGGGCGTCCAGTGGGAGGCCTTTCAAGTTGGGCATGCCGCCTGCCAGTGAGACCACCTCGGGCCTGGAGGCGACGGCGAACAGGGAGCGGGTCTCGGACTCACGTAGGCCGTACGCGCGGGTGGCGTAGGAGTCGAGCCAGGGATCCAGCCGGTTGCCTCGTTGTGGGTTCGTCTCGGTCACGTGATTTTCCCTCCCGGCGGGTGTGCTTTCGGGCAATAGTCTGCCACGCCGGCGGTATGCGGCGATGTTTCACGTGAAACATCGGGGTTGTGGGCTCTGTTCAGTGACTCTTGCCGACGGCGCAGGGCCGCGCCGCGCTGCGTATCCACCGGAGTCGCGTATCCCCTTGCATCCTGCGGTGGTCTTAGGAGGATGTTTCACGTGAAACATCAACGGGCAGCTCGTTGGGGTGGGCGGCTACGCACGGGAGGGAACCACGCATGGCTCGAGCGCGAATCGGCAAGGTGCTGCGTGACCGCGAATTCGGGGCGGTTCGTGCTCTGCGTATGGCGTGGCTGCACTAACGGGTGCGCCGGCCTAGGTGTACGCGCCGGGGGAAGTCCTGCGGGAGCCGGTGGTTCTGGGCGTGAGTGCCGCAACCTGCACCAACGCGGGCAAGCCACTCCGACGCGTGGGAAGACGGCCGGAAGTCTTGGTACGACGTACACCTGCTTGCGCGACGGTGGTCATCACCGGGACGCCACAGTGGCGACGTCCGCCACGGCGAGAGCTATCCCGGCGTCCAACCCCGCGATGACCACCACGGCGATGACCACCGCGGCGAGAGCGGACCCGGCGTCCAACTCCGCAAAGGCCGCCCCCGCCGTGTACTCCCCGCGATGACCACCACGGCGAGGGCTGACACGGCGAGGGCTGCTGACCCGGCGTCCACCCCCGCGATGACCATCACGGCCAGGGATGCTCTGGCGACGCACCTGCCGTTCAATCCGCGCGACGGCCGTACCTGTCGTCTACCCCCCGCGACGGCCGCCACGATGAGGGGCTCCGGTTACCGTTGCGCCAGCCGTTGGCTCTCCGCGACGGCCCCTCCCGCACATCTGCCCCCACGATGGCAGTGAAGGTGGAGATGGCTTCGGTATGCGGGTGGATGATGCGGGGGCGCGTATGCACGTAGGTTTGTGTAGGTGGTAGCGCTCCGCATATGCACCGTCTCCCCGTGCTACTCGTGGATCAGGGGCGGAGGGAAGGGAAGGGAGTCGCTCGGAGGAGAAGCAAGGTTGTGGCGCGATGATGGGTGCTTGACGGCTAGCGTGAGACTCTTGGTGCGGCTGAACCCATAGACCTCTAAGCAGCCGATGCACCCCACTGTGCATGGGGTGACGTGTTGGTGGCAGCTCGGCTCTCGGGTAGGGACTGTTGCGGCGCCGAAGCGTCCTGTACCAACCGGTATGGCGACCGCGCCGGAGTGTGCCGGAGATGATTGAAGGCCTCAGCCGACCGAGGCGAAGTACGTCGGCGTAGACGAGCGACCGACCGGCCGGTCTCACGGACTAGTCCCCCCAGAGCAGCCCTCGCCTACCCGGACGCGGTTGATCCCGCTTTGTGTGCTTCAAGAAGCCTGTGCCAACAGACGCGCTGTGCGTGTGTCGAGTGGCGCCGTTGCCGACTACGGCCTCAGCCGCTCGCTCTGGAAAGCGTCCGCAACCAGAACGTATTGCCGGAGGCTCCTATCGACGCCCTCGGCGTCGACGGCGGCGGCGCAAGGCAGACGATGTGAGGGTGTCGGCCGCTATGGAGCGCGCGCAATTAGCGTGCCGTACTCAGGGGGCCAGCGGTGCGAGCAGGAACCGAGCGTTGGCGCTGTCGTCTCGGGAGGCCGGGTGCGGGCGCATTGCGATGAGTGCCGTCTCCGGCGGCTCAGCGTGCCGGGCTCGCGTATGCGCAGCAATGCCCTGGCGGTGTTCGGCGGCGACCTACGCCGACTGCACGGGGGCGGTCCCACTGAACCAGGATGGCTGAGTCGCAATGTTTCACGTGAAACATCACCCGCCGGAATGCACGGGAGACGCGGTGGCTGGCGATGCCGTCGACGGTGCGGCCGCCGGGCGTGGCTGGGCTACGGAGACCCCAGCCGACGGTGCACACCGCACCTGCACCGCGTGCGCCGATGTTTCACGTGAAACATGTCGGCCCCGCTGAGTTGATAGCTCAGCGTGCTCAGGGTCGCAATGCGTCGGCGGCAATGAGTGCACGCAGCCGCGACTCGTCGTAGGGGATGTCCACCACGTGCTGCTCGGCGTCCAGCAGGCGACGGATCGCCTCGGGTACTGCCTGTGGGGTGCCGAGTGCTTCGGCAACGGTCTGCGGGAACTTCTCCGGCCTGGCGGTCTCCAGCACTAGGGTCGGAAAGCCACGGTCCATAAGACGCAAAGCCACGGTGACGCCGTCGGCGGTGTGCGGGTCGATCGGGGTGCCTGTGGCATCGTGCACCCGCCGGATAGCGGCGAGCCTGTCCGCATGCGTGGAAGTGCCTGAGGTAAAACCGAACTCAGAGTGCATCCGTTCCAGCTGATCGGAGAGGTCCAGTACCCCGGTGCGCTCCAGCTCGGGCCAGCGGGACTGGAATTCCTCAGCACCGAGCAGAGTCCAGATGAAGCGCTCTAGGTTGGAGGCCTTGGAGATGTCCATGGATGGGCTGGATGTGGCCAGGGTTTGCGTGCTGTTGCGCGGCCGGTAGACGCCGGTGGAGAAGAACTCGTCCAGCACGTTGTTCTCATTGGTGGCCAGAATGAGCCGCCGGATGGGCACGCCCATGGTGCGGGCCAGGTGGCCGGCGTAGATATTGCCGAAGTTGCCGCTGGGGACGGCCACGTCCACACGGAAGGCGCCGGCTCCGATGCTCGACCCGTCTACCCCGGCTGCCACTGCCGCTCCGGCGTCACCCTCCGCGACGCCGTCGGAGGCGCGCAGCCAGGCCCACACGTAGTAGACGACCTGGGCGGCGATGCGTCCGAAGTTAATGGAGTTGACCGCACCGATGGAGTACTCGGCCTTGAAGGCGGCGTCGTTGTTGATCGCCTTGACCAGGTTCTGGCAGTCGTCAAAGACGCCTTCGACGGCGATGTTGTGGATGTTGGCATCTGCCAGGG
This sequence comes from Actinomyces sp. 594, assembly GCF_019325145.1. NCBI lineage: Bacteria > Bacillati > Actinomycetota > Actinomycetes > Actinomycetales > Actinomycetaceae > Actinomyces > Actinomyces sp. 594. The sequence goes on along the minus strand of NZ_PIZC01000057.1, from coordinate 47,912 downwards.
AGTACATCTGCGCACGCTGCACATCGCTCATGCGTCCCTGCGGGGAGAGCATGAAGACGCTGACGCCGTCGCGTCCGCGGAAGGCGTGCTCGGCCGCTGATCCGGTGTCCCCGCTGGTGGCGCCGAGGATGTTGAGCACGCGTCCCTCGCGGGCCAGCTGATACGGGATCGCCTGGCCGAGGAACTGCATGGCCAGGTCCTTGAAAGCCATGGTCGGCCCCTCGGACAACCCCACCAGGGCGAGTCCGGGGGCGACGGCGTCGAGCGGGCGCAGCGGTACCACCGGCGCCGGGAAGCGCTCCGGACCGTAGGCGGCGGAGGTGAGCGCGCGCAGGTCTTCGGCCGGAATGTCGGTGGCGTACAGGCCAATGACCTCGGCCGCGAGCTCCGGGTAGCTCAGCGACCGCCACGACTCCAGAGTGGCGGCGGACACCCGCGGCACTGCGGCAGGGACGGCGAGGCCGCCGTCGGGGGCCAAGCCGGACAGGAGCACACCCAGGAAGCCGGTGGGCGCCATGCCTCCCCGGGTGGAGATGTAACTCGTTTCCTGCGTGCGGTGCTGCATGTGCCGCCCTCCCGTGCGCCGTGGTGAAACGCGCCCATCCTATGCGACCGGATAATCCTTTCGTCTACCCGCGTGCTCTCCCTCAGGTCCTACCCGGTCCATCTCGGCGCCGGCTTAGTGGGTCTTCGTGAAAGGGGTGGTGAGGCGCGTTGGCTGGTGGGAGTCTGCTGGGTGGTGCTTGGCTGCTTGGCCTGTTGCGCTGTGGGCAGGGCGCGGCGGTTCGGCGGTTCAGGGGCGGTCAGCTGCGCCTAACGGTTAGTGCATTCGGCCCATCCCGAATACGACCCCGTCTCGGCCAAGACGTCCTCGTCAGACATGGACCGACCCCATGTGCGGCGGGGCCTCCTCCTAGGCCCGAGAAACGGTCCCTACACCGCGGGCCAGACCTGGGTTCCGGCAGCTGCATATGCGACGAGCCTGAAGACCCCGATACTGACGTGCCGTCATTAAAACTGGCACGAGTCGCTAAGGCTGCGAAGCCATTACCGCAACACGTAGTTGAAAAGCACCGTAATGTAATATCGGTTGTCGAATATAAGTGATATATGACTTATCTCGTTAGCGTCACGAGTACAGCCTAGGCTTTGGTTTGTGGGTGCTGTGGCTGGGGCCGATGATGACGACGTCGGCCCGGTGCCAGGCCGTGTTGGTGGCAGCGGATGACTCGTCGTATTCGTTGAGACCACGCGGCTCCTGGACGGAGGCGGTAGCCGCGGACGGCGCTGGCCGCCGACTCCAGTGACTCTGCTACCGCGGGGGCTGGGCGCCGCTGCGAGGGGCGCAGACCGGGCTGGCTCACTTCACGCTCCGGGATGACGGTTCGGCACTTGGCACCGACGCCTTGGCACTTCTGACGACTCCACGTACCCC
>NZ_PIZC01000057.1:30108-46142 GCF_019325145.1 Actinomyces sp. 594 | reverse complement strand
CGGCGGGCCCAAAGGGCCCGCCGACGATCGTTGGAATCACGCGGTTACGTCGTACTGTCTGGTCATTACTGCCAGCGTTTGTGCCGATCTGCGACATTCGCGCGCGAGCGGCCTCCCAGAATCAGTCAACCGACACGGCTCGCAGGGCCGACATGCCTGTACTCGGGCGTCAGACGATGACCTTGTCCAGCTGCGCCTTGAAGGATGCCTTCGGGCGGGAGCCGGCGAACTGGTGCACCACCTCGCCGCCCGAGACGACGGCGAAGGTCGGGATGGAGCGCACGCCGAAGGAGCGGGTGGTGGCCGGGTTGGCGTCCACGTCCAGCTTGACGAACTTCGCCCGCTCACCCAGCTCGGCGGCGACCTCGTCCACGACGGGGGCCATCTGGCGGCACGGACCGCACCACTCGGCCCAGAAGTCGACTACGACCGGAACGTCGGACTGCATGACCTCGGCCTCAAAGGTGGCGTCGGTGACGGGAAGGGCATTGGACATGGGTACTCCTTTAGGGACTAGATGTGGATATGTCGGAAAACGTGAATGAACGACGCGGCCCGGTACGCCTACGCGGTCGAATCCGGTATGCGGCCGGAAGTGCCGCTTGACTTGCGGGCGCGCCCTCAGGCGTCCAGCTCGGCCAGGTAGGCCTCCGCGTCCAGGGCCGCCCGGCAGCCCGAGCCGGCTGCGGTCACTGCCTGCTGGTACTGCGGGTCGGCCACGTCGCCGCAGGCGAACACACCGGGGATGTTGGTGCGCTGAGAGGGCGAGTCAACCTTGATGTAGCCGGCCTCGTCCAGCTCCAGCACGTCGCTGACCAGCTCCGAGCGCGGAATCTGCCCGATGGCTACGAACAGCCCAGCGGCCGGAATCTCACGGCGCTCGCCGGTGACGGTGTCCTCCAGGGTCACCGACTCCAGGGCGGCGGCGCCATTGAGCCCCACCACCCGGGAGTTCCAGGCGAAGTCGATCTTCGGGTCGTCCTGCGCCCGCTTGGCCATGACCGCGCTGGCACGCAGCTGGTCGCGCCGGTGCACCACCGTGACCGAGGAGCCGAAGCGGGACAGGAAGGTGGCCTCCTCCATGGCGGAGTCACCGCCGCCGACGACGACGATCGGCTTGTCCTTGAAGAAGAAGCCATCGCAGGTGGCGCAGTAGGACACACCGTGGCCGGACAGCCGGTCCTCCCCATCGAGCCCGAGCTTGCGGTACTCCGAGCCCGTGGACAGGATCACGGTGCGCGCCTCGTATACGGCGTCGTCGGTGGTGATGCGCTTGATCTCACCGGTCAGGTCCAGAGCGGTGACATCCTCGAAGCGGACGTCGGCGCCGAAGCGCTCGGCCTGCTCCTGCATCTGCGTCATCAGGTCGGGACCCATGATGCCCTCGCCGAAGCCGGGGTAGTTCTCCACCTCGGTGGTGTTCATCAAGGCACCGCCGGCGGTGACGGAGCCCGCCAGCACGATCGGGTGAAGCTGGGCGCGAGCGGCGTAGATCGCCGCGGTGTAGCCCCCGGGGCCGGAGCCGACAATGACGACGTCGTGAACCATGACTCTCCTGATTCGCATCTTCCCGGCGGGCCTGCACCTGCCGGTACCAAGTGGGTACGTCCCCATGAACCGGGGCGGAGGGCGCTTTGTTCCAGTGGAGCGACCTATTTGAAAGTGATCTCAGAGATGGTGAGCTTATATTGGCCGTCGGCTGCGGTCGGTAGATCCGTCACCCACAGCACGATCGACTCGGTGGTGGCGGCATCGAAGTCGAAGGAGGTTGTGCCCTCACTGAAGGCACCCTCGGCCAGCAGCGTCCCACCGGTCGGATCATCCGCGCTGGTGGCGCGCACCTGCACGTTCCCGCCGACACCCGTGCCGTGAATATCGACACCGGAGACCTGCGCCTCCTCCTCCAGGACCACCGCCATGCCTATGCCCTGCTTCCAGGCGAGCGAGGCATCGTAGTAGAAGCGCGAGGACCAGGCCTGGTCGGTGGAGCCGTCAATGACCAGGGCCGCGTTCTCCGGGTGCTCATTGTTGTCCCCGAAGGGATCGAGTGCCTGGGCGGAGGCCGGCGTGGCCGACGCCTTCGGCTCGGGCTCCTCGGCCTCCTCCTGCTGCTCCGGCGCGGCAGTGGCGGGCGCCGAGGCGGTGGGCACCGTCTTGGCGGCAGGGATGTCATCATCCTGGAACTTCACGTTGGCCAGCCCCAGCAGGTTGTGGACGGCGAAGAACACTCCGATCACAACCGCCACAAGCACCGCGACCAGTACGCCAGTGGTGGTCCGGTTCACCGCGCGCTCCTGCGCCTCGGCATCGTCGTAGCCGCCCTGGTCCTGGGCCGAGGTCACGTCCTCCTGCAGGGAGGGGCCGGGCGTGAACGGCTGGGCGGGTGCGCCCGGCCCGGCCGAGCCGGCCGTTCCGGCGGCTGACCCCACACCGGCCGCTCCCGCTGCTGAATCGGCGGCATCTACCGGGGCGGGCGCAACGGCGGAGCCGCCGCGGGCCTGCGTGACCGGCGCAGCCGCCGTTGCGGCCACAGACTCCGACGGGTCCACGGTGTGCGCCGCATCCGCCGCCCGCGCCGTGGAGCGACGCCGCAGCCGGGCCAGGACGCCGCCTGCCATGCCGCCCAGCGCGGCGGTGGCGGCACCGCCCAAGGCCGAACCGGGCTCCGCGGGCGGCTGCGGGGCCGCCCCGGGCGTAGTGGTCGTCGGGTGCACCAGTCCAGCCAGCACGCCGGTATCCCAGGGCGCCAGCACGCGTGCGATCTCCGCGGCGGAGGTCGGCGCCTGAGTGGTGCCCGCCCAGGTGCGGGCAACCAGCGCGTCCAGGGCGGCATCGACGTCGTCGGGAGTGCGGGCGAGCTGCGACGGAGGCACCGGCGCCCCGCCGACCATGGGGGCCGTGGGCAGGCCGGCGAGCTTGCCCGGCCAGCGTCCCGTCAGCCCGAAGTAGAGCAGCTCCACCAGGGCGCGTGCGTCGGTGCGGTCCGCCGCCAGCGGGTCCGCGGCGATGCTGGTATCCAGCCCCAGCGCAGCCGCCTCCACACCGACGCCGGACACCTGCACGGTGCCGTCCGGGCGTACGCGCAAGGACTCCGGCGTCAGGTTCAGGTGGTGCAGCCCGCGGCGCGAGCAGGCGTCCAGGGCCTGCGCGGCCTCACCGACGATCGCCCGCACCTGGGCGGCGTCCAGCCCCGCGCCGACCAGGGCGGCGAAGGTCCGGCCCGTCATCGGCTCGGTGACGATGAACGACGGCGTGGACGCCTCCACGTCGTAAACGCGCTGGATGCGGGCGTCATCCACCAGGACGGCGCGGGTGGCCGCCTCCAGCACCTCGCGGCGGTGCGGAGTGGCATCGGTCAGTAGCAGGACGGTGACCGGACGGTCCAGAATCGTGTCGCGGCCCAGGTGCCGCACGATGCGGGGCAGCGTCGCCGGCATGGTGGACAGCAGTTCATACCGGCCGGAGCCGATCGGCGTGGCGTCCGCCATAAGGCCACCTCCCACTGCTGGTAGCGCCTGCGTGTTGAAGGCGAGTCTAGCCGGATCGGCGGGCCAGACGGCGGCCGGGGCGAAACCGATATTCGCGGGCGGCGGGGGCGGGGCGGAGGTCTGGCGGGCTCCCTGCGGGAGTGCAGGGGCAGCAGGGGGGAAGGACGGAGGCAGCGCGGGCTCGGGCTCGGCAACCGTGGAGGGTGCCGGCCCGGGGGCCGACGGCGTCGGAGCCAGGGCGCGGCCCGCACGCACCACCGCCGTGCCCGCGGGCCCGGGCAGGAGCCGACCGCACTTGACGACGATGCGTGAGAGCGGACCGAAGAACACGTCCAGCTCCTGCACCCGCAACAGCTTCGCGCCGGCCAGGTAGACCACCGTCATCACCGTTGCCGCCACCAGTACGGTAACCAGCGCGTCGACCGGCCGCGTGCCGGTCAGGGAGCCGTCAGCGGGACCCAGCAGGCGGCGCACGCCCAGGCCCACCAGCACCGCGGGCAGGGCAGCAAGGATCAGCCGCGCATAGGTTCCCAGCACCCGGGGCCCGTCCAGGTCCGGCAGATGCCGACGCATCAGCGGCACCAGAATCAGGAAGCCGGCCACCTGGCAGGTGGCCGAGGCCACCGCCGCCCACACCATCCAGTGGTTGGCCGGCGCCAGCAGGTAGGCGCCCAGGCAGACCAGTATCGGGATGACGCCCACCACCGTGTCGGCGATCAGCAGCCGCTTGGTGTCGGCGTAAGCGAGCATGACCCGCTGCATGGTGAACCAGACGCCCTGCCCCACAATGCCGATCGCCAGCACCGTCAGGATCGGGGCGGAGGCATTGGCCTGCTCCAGGGACAGGGAGGGGACGAAGACTTGCAGCGCCGGGGCGGCCAAAGTGGCAATACCGGCGGCGAACAGCACCGTGAACACCGCGATGGAGCGCAGTCCCAGCGACAGGTCGTCGCGCACCCCCTCACGGTCCCCGGCCGCAGCCTTCTCACTCATGCGAGTGAACAGGGCGGTGATGATCGAGGTGGTGATCAGTGACTGCGGCAGCATGTACACCAGCTGGGCGTTGGCGTACATCGTCGTAGACGGGACGATCACATCCGCGTAGGCGGCGGACTCGGCGGCCGTAACCGCCCGCGAACCCAGGTTCGTGGCCGCCAGGTCACCCAGTGACACGATCGCGGTGCCCAGCAGCGCCCACAGTGCCACCTTGGACATGCTGCCCAGCCCCATGCCGCGCACCCCGAAGATGATCTTGGGGCGGAAGCCCGAGCGGACCAGCGGGATATACAGGATCAGCGCCTGGGCGGCGATACCGAGCGTCGTCGTCGCCCCGATCAGGGCGATGCGGCCCGCGTCCCAGATGCCCGGGTCTTGACCGGTGGTGTAACCGCCGTAAATATGCAGGTACGCCAGGATTGAGGCGATGGAGATGATGTTGTTCAGCACCGGCGACCACATGTACGGGCCGAAGCTGGAGCGTGCGTTGAGCACCTGCCCCCACAGGGCGTACAGGCCGTAGAAGAAGATCTGCGGCATACACCAGAACGCGAAGGCGAAGGCCAGCGGCTGCCAGCGACCCAGGCCCGAGGCGTAAAGCATGATCACCAGCGGCGCGGCCACGGTCAGCAAGGCGGCCACGCCCGCGATCACCAGGGACGCCGCCGTCAGCAGCCGGTTAACCAGCTCCTCCCCGTTGCGCTGCCGCAGGGCCCGCACGATCTGCGGCACCAGGATCGCGTTCAGGATGCCGCCGATCAGCAGGTTGTACAGCTGCGTGGGCACCGTGTTGGCGGTGTTGAAGGCGTCCGCGGCCCCGGAGGCGGTGGCGCCCAGCGCGGAGATCAGCAGTGCGTTGCGCACCAGCCCCAGAATGCGGGAGGTCAGCGTGCCCGCCGCCATAACCGCGCTGGAGCGGGCAATCGACGGCGTCGGCCGCTGCGGGCCGTCCTGACGTCCCTGCGCGTCCGGGCTCGGGTTCTGGGGCTCGGCCCCGTCCTGCTTCATCTACGCTCCCTGGGTGTGGCGGTGCGGCGTCCCCGGCGCACGGTCCGGACAATGCCGGCAACCAGAAGGACCACCAGCGCCGCGCTGAGGATGCGGGTGCCCACATTCTCCCAGTCGGCCCGCACCCGCAGGTGGACCGTGGAGGGCGTGCCGACGCTTGCGCCGTCGTCGGAACGCAGCTGAATGGTCAGATCGACGTCGCCGGAACCGACCGCGGTGACCGGCACGCTCGCCGTCGCCTGCCCGCGGGCCGGCACCGTGACCGTGACGTCCTTGGCGATCTGCAGGCGCGTGGAACTGGACTCCAGGTGGACCGTGACCGTCACGTCCTGATCCAGGGAGGAGACGATCCGCACCGGCAGGTCAGCGGCCGAGGCGATGAGGTTGATGGTGCTCGACGGCGCCGCCGCCAGGGCCTGAGTGACCGCCTCACCGTGGGCGCGCGCCTGGCTGATCATGGTGGTGCAGGCGGCCTCGTCGGTCCTCCAGGTTGCCGATCCGGCCAGGGCGACCACATCCGAGGACATGCCCAGGGCGCGGTCCGGGTCACTCAGGATGGACGCAACCGACTCCAGGCGGGTGGCAGCCTCCCGGGCCGCCGCCAGGGTCATCGCGGTCACCTCGCCCTCCCCGCTGGCGGAGTCGGGCAGCGGCATGCGCACCGCCTCCTCGCCGTTGGTAGCCGAGTCGGCAGCAGACGCCACCAGGGCCGGAAGGTCCTGCGCCTCGGTCCAGGCGGAACCGGTAAGGGCGGCCAGGCGCTCGCGGAGCACCTCCGGCGCGGTGCCCGCGGCATCCGCGCGGGACACGGCCACGACGATGTCGCGGCTGAGAGCCGGCGCTTGGCGGGTCAGGATGGCGGCCTGGCCGCGCAGCAGCTGGACGGCGTCGAGCACGGAAAGCTCCGCATCTCCCTGGCCGGTGACCAGGCGGCCCCCGGCCGCGGCGGACAGGCCCTCCTCCGGTATGAGCACAGTGCGGCCATCAAGCGTCATGGTGCCCGAGGGCGTGTAGGTCAGGTCCTCGGCGACTTCCGCGTCACCGGGCTCGGCCACCACGGTGGTTACCGAGTCGGGCAGGGACGCCAGCGTGGTGGCGTCCAGGGCGCCGGCCGACCAGACCGCATCAGTGCCGGCGCCGGCCTGTGCCGCCGCGGAGTCCGCGGCTCGCTCCAAGGCGGACTCGATCAGCTCGGTCTCACCCAGGTGTGCCAGGCCGGACAAGTCGGCATCGGCCCAGGGCAGGACCACCACGTCGCCGGCCTGCAGGGCGGCAGCGAGAGCATTGCGCAGGCGGTCGGCATCGGTCGCCGCGGGCGCGGTCTCCGCTGCGGCGCTCGCGGTGCCGGCAGAGGGTGTCGCACCGGGTGAGGCGGTTGCGTTTGCCGGAATGGAATCCAGGCCCAGTGCTGCGAGCAGGGCCGGGTCCACCGCCAGGACCACGCCGTCGTCGGCCAGGCCCAGCAGCCCCAGCACGCGCTCGCGCAGGGCGGTCAGTGGCTGGCCGGCCCGTGGCTGCGCAGCCGCGGTGCCGGCAGCGTCCGCACTGGCGGAGTCTGTGGCCGTGGCCTTTGGGGAGGCAGCGGTGGCTTCAGGATCGGGGACGGATGCGGGTGGAGCGGTGGGGCCGGGGGCGGCGTCGGCCGCGTCAGGGGTGCCGGAGTCCGCGGCCGGTGCGCCCGCCTGGTCGGCGGCGCCCCCGGAGGGGTCGGCAGTCGCGCTCGGGGAGGGCGATGGCGCGGCGGGCGGCTCCTCTTGCGTGCCGCGGGTGGCGGCGGTCAGCGCCAGCAGTTCCTCCGGCGAGGCCGTCACCGGCACGAATACCGTCACCCGGGTGGGACTGACGCGCACGCCCGGATCCCACAGCAGGATGGTGCGATCCTCGGTGACAGTCGTATACCCCTGAATCAGCGCCACCTGCACGCCCCGCGGACCCCACTGGTCGGTATCCTCCAGCGGAAGGTCGTCAGCGCGCACCGTCACCCGGAAGGACTGCGCCATCCCCGGGGCGACATCCGCCGCCAGGGCCTGCTGGGCGACGGTGACCAGCGGAGTGTCCTGCTCATCGCCCAGCCAGGCGGCCAGCCCCGCCGTCGTCACCTCGGTGCGCGACTGCATCTGCACCACCAGGGCGACGTCACTGATCGGCTGATCGGTGCCATTAGTGATCGTGCCGCTGACGGTGATGTCCTCGCCCGTTCCCACGACCTCCGGAGCCAGCCCCGTGACAGACAGGACGACGCGCCCGGAGACGGCGTCCTGGGCGGAGTCGGTGACATCGGAGCGGGCCGCGCCAAGTGAGGCGGCGGGCAGCGCCCCCTGGCCCATGATGATCCCGGCGCCGGGGCCGCCCACCGACACCTCCTCCCCGCCCGCGACCGGAGCCGCGCGCGCCGCAGACAGGGCGGGCGCGCCCACCATCACAAGCGCGGCCAGCAGGACGGACACCAGTGCCGTCAAAACCCGCCGGGGGGCGTGCCGGCGCGGCGGGTGGCGGACAGACCCGGCGGACCTCACCCCTCACCCACCAGGATCTCCCTGGCGGCCGCAACGATCCGGCGCTCATTGGGGTAAGCCAGGCGGCGGGCGACGTCATCCAGGGTCACCCACTCGACGTCCTCCGCCTCATGGTCGGGATCGTTCTCGGTGGTGAGATCGCCGCACAGCGCCTCCAGCAGGAAGTGGTGGACGACCTTGTGCACGCGGTGGTCCTCACCGGCGAACCAGTAGTCAACGGTGGCCAGGTGACGCAGTACCCGGCCCGTGATGCCGGTCTCCTCCGCGATCTCCCGCACGGCCGCCTCCTCGGCGGTCTCCGTGCCCTCCAGGTGCCCCTTCGGCAGGCACCACTCCAGGCGTCCTCCCCGGTTACGGCGCGCAATCACGGCCGTGACGGCCTTCCCGTCCTGCACGTCGATGATCAGCCCGCCGGCGCTCGTCTCATCGACCACGGGCAGCGAGCGCGCGGTCGTGCGCCGCGGCCGGTTGCCGGCGCGGGGCATACGTGAGCGGTGGGAGGACATAGGGACACTCTAGGCGGTCTGCCCGCCGATCGGCTTGCTTGCGTTCCGCGTGGCAGGCTTAGGCCGATGACCGACCGCCCGACCGCCCCCGCCACCACGCCCGCCTCCCGTACGGAGCGCCGCACCGCCGTCGTCCCCGCCGAGCGCCCCGACGCCGACGGCCTTACCCCCACCGCCCGCCGGGCCCTGCGCGCCCTGCCGGACTCGCTGCACGAGCTGGGTCGTCGCTTCGCCGACGCCGGACATGAACTCGCACTGGTCGGTGGGCCGGTGCGTGACGCCTTCCTCGGCGTCGTTCCGCATGACCTGGACTGCGCCACCTCTGCCCGCCCCGAGCAGACCGAAGCGATCATGAAGGCCTGGGGCGACGCCTGCTGGGACGTCGGCAAGGCCTTCGGCACCATCGGGGCCCGCAAGGGTGATGACGTCGTGGAGGTCACCACCTACCGCACCGAGGAGTACGAGACCGGCTCCCGCAAGCCCGCCGTCGCCTACGGCGACAGCCTTGTGGGTGACCTCACCCGCCGCGACTTCACCGTCAACGCCATGGCGCTGCGGCTGCCGGAGCTGGAACTGGTCGACCCCCACGGCGGCCTTGAGGACCTGCGGGCGGGCGTGTTGCGCACCCCGGTGGCCGCCGAGCAGTCCTTCGATGACGACCCGCTGCGGATCATGCGGGCCGCACGCTTTGCCGCCCAACTGGGATTCGACGTCGAGCCCGACGTGCTGGCCGCCATGACCGATATGGCGCCACGGCTGGAGATCGTCTCCGCCGAGCGGGTGCGCGCCGAGCTGGAGCGGCTGCTGCTGGCGCCCTGGCCGCGCCGCGGGCTGGAGCTTATGGTGCACACCGGGGTGGCCGACGTGGTGCTGCCCGAGCTGGCCGCCCTGCAGGAGACCGTCGATGAGCACAAGCGCCACAAGGACGTCTACGAGCACACCCTGACGGTGCTGGAGCAGGCCATCGACCTGGAGACCGGCCCAGACGGGCCCGTCCCCGGCCCTGACCTCACGCTGCGGCTGGCGGCGATCTTCCACGACATCGGCAAGCCCGCCACCCGCCGCTTCCTGCGTGATGGCACCGTCACCTTCCACGGGCACGACCACGTCGGCGCCCGCATGACGGCCAAGCGCATGCGGAAACTGCGCTTCGACAAGCAGACCATCAAGGACGTCTCCCGGCTGGTGGAGCTGCACCTGCGCTTCCACGGCTACGCCGACGCCGCCTGGTCCGACTCCGCGGTGCGCCGGTACGTGGCTGACGCCGGGCCACTGCTGGAGCGGCTGCACCGGCTGACCCGCGCGGACGTGACCACCCGGAACAAGCGCAAGGCCCACATGCTGGACGCGGCCTACGACGACCTGGAGGCCCGCATCGCGCAGCTGCGCGCGGAGGAGGAGCTGGCCGCCATCCGCCCGGACCTGGACGGCAAGCAGATCATGGCAGAGCTCGGCGTCGGGCCCGGGCCGGTGGTTGGCGAGGCCTACCGCTTCCTCATGGACCTGCGCATGGAGAAGGGACCCCTGGGCGAGGACCTGGCGCGCGAGGCACTGCACTCCTGGTGGGCGGCGCGCGGCGGGAAGTAGGCGGCGGGCGGCGTCGGTGGTGTGCGGCCTGCGGCGGGAGGCGGCTCGCGGCGTCGGTGGTGTGCGGCCTGCGGCGGGAGGCGGCTTGCGGCGTTGGCGGTGTGCGGCGAGTGGCGTGTGGCGGTGTGCGGCGTCGGTGGTGTGTGGCGGCTTGCGGCGTTGGCAATGTGCGGCGTGTAGCGGGAAGTCGGCGTTGGCCGGGGCGGGCGTTGTCGGCAGTGGCGATCGTGCCCGCAGCGCCGTCTGCTACGCCCCTTTCCCGTTAACAACGCTACTTAACGGCCTGCTGAAGGGCTGGGAGGTATACAGCAGGCCGTTAACTGGCGTTGTTAACCCCGAACCGGCGTAGCAAACGCCCTCGCGGCTGTGCCGTGCCGGGCCGGTTGGGGCGTGCGGGGACGTGTCGAGGGCTGGGCGGCGCGCGGCGCCCGCAACTGGGCGACTTTCGGTGGAGTGCGTGGCGCTCGACCGGGCCATCACCGGCCCGCCACCGCCACCGACCTCTCACCGGCGTCCACAGGCAACGTTCGCGGCACCCCTGTCCACAGAGCTCGTGGGGCGCGGTGGCACCGCCGTCGGATGGAGGCAATCCTGCTGGCATGCAGCACTACCCGACGCCACCGGAGCGTCCCCGGATGCAATTCACTGCCGACCGCTCCGACGGGGACCTGGCCGGTCGGCGGGATCTAATACGGGTGGCGCGCGGCGGCTACATGACCGTTCCCGGCAGCGACACACCGACCTGGCGCCTGAAGCAGCTCGTCACGCTGGCGCGCTGCGAGGCGGCGCTGCGAGTGTCGCCGTCGGCAATCGCCCTGACCCACGAGGCCGCAGCGGTGGTGCTGGGCCTGCCCATTCTGGAGTCGGAGCCGAACGTCCGCCTGGCTGTGCCCGGGAACCGGTCGCGTAGCACCCTTGTTCTCCCGACGGTCATGTATGGGCCTCCGGAGGGTCGACGTCGTGGTCGGTCGGTGAAGCTGTTGCGTTCGACGACCGCGCCACTGCCGGAGGAGGTCATCAATGTGGGCGGGCTGCGGGTGACCACGCCGCTGCGCACAGCCATGGACTGTGCCTTCGACCTGCCGGTGCGCGAGTCACTGCCTGTGGTGGATGCCGCCCTGCGGGTGGTGTGCAGACCCGATCGGTTCAACCGGCGCTGCTACGGCGAGATGGAGGTCGATGCGGCGCGCGAGCGGCTGATGCGCATGGTGGAGGGCCAGGGCCAGCGCCACGGAAAGCGCCGCGCCAGGGTGGCGGTGGAGCGGGCGGATCCTTTCGCGGAGTCGCCGGGTGAGAGCGTGTTGCGCTGGGCGGTAGATGTGGCCGGGGTGCCGGAACCGGTGACACAGCGGCGCTGGATCGGCGACGATGCGCGCGAGTACTTCCTCGACGTCGCCGTGGACAGCGCCATGGTTGACCTGGAGTTCGACGGCTACGGCAAGCTGGCGACGTCGGCGGACGTGCGCGCGGAGAAACAGCGCGAGATGGTGCTGCGCCGCGGTGGGTGGACGGTGCATCGCTTCGAGTGGCGGGAGCTGGCCGATCCCGAGCGGCTAGTGCGGCGGGTAGAGAGCCTGTTTCCGCCGGAGAGCGCGCGCGGGGTGCGACGGCGTCGTGACCTGTGGCTGTAGGGGTGCGGATCGGTGGTGATGTCCCGCATCAGCCTAAGGGGCGAGCCGCAGGCGCCGGGTGTATGCGGTCCGGTTCCCTGCGCCATCCCCTGGTCGTGTCGTGAAGGGGCGGCGCTCTCTTGGTGTATGCGGTCCGGTTCCCTGCCTCACCCCCCTGGAGGAGGGCACAACCCCAGGCGGCGGCATGCGGTAGGCGGCGAGACGGGTGGCCTGTAGCGGGTGGCGGTTGCGGCGTCGGCGACGGTGTTAGCCCTGGGCCACTTGCTGGAGGATGCGCTCTTGTCGTCTGCTACGCCCCTTTCCCGTTAACAACGCTACTTAACGGCCTGCTGAAGGGCTGGGAGGTATACAGCAGGCCGTTAACTGGCGTTGTTAACCCCGAACCGGCGTAGCAAACGCCCTCGCGGCTGCGCCGTGCCGGCCGGGCGGCGACGGGCCGGTGCCGGTGACCACCAGCTTGAGGACCGGCTCCCCGACCACGGAGGTGTCAATCTGCTGCACGGTGCGGGCCAAGCTGGGCGTCGACGACGCGGGCAGGTAGTCATGACCCAATGAGTCCCGCGTGTCCATGCGGTAAGTGAGGCGGAAGGCGGAGGTTCGCGGACTGAATGGAGGCGGCTGGCTGGGTCGAACGGCGTTGATGCCGGACTTACCAGTCAACTTCACGCCCAACTTCACACCCTGTGAAGTTAAGCGTGACGTTACTGGCGTGCCAAGCGGTAGCGCTGCTTCGGGCTACGCGGAGGTTCGGTCGCCTCCACTGTCCCGTCGGCAATCAATCCCCTCAGGGCGTTCTGGATGGTGCTGCGGCTGAGGGTGAAGGTCTCGGCGAGTTCGGCGGCCGAGGCGCTCTCATGCTTGGTGAGGTAATCGGCGATACGGTCTCGAGCGGGTGCGTTCCGCTCCCTTGGCACGACGCGCCGGCGTCGGAGTGTGATGGTGAAGCTGGTGACCGAGCTCTTGATTTCGGGCGGCGGCAGGAGGGCCTCGGCAAGGGCGTGCCGGATGACCGCGATTCCGGTACCGCGGTTTTCGGCCACGGCGCCACCATTGGGGAAGGTGGTGGACTCCAATAGGGTTGACAAGCGCTGGTTGCGGCTTGTGCTCACACCAGCTTGGCCCAAGGTCTCTACCGTGACGGCGCCGTATAGACCGCCCGGGTTCATGATCTCGAGCCGGTCGACGAACATGCTGACCTGTACCTGTGCGCCGCGCGCGGCCGGCGAGTAGTCCCGGTGCATGAGGGCGTTGACCACGGCCTCACGCACGGCGACTAGTGGGTAGTCGGGCAGATCCGTGCGGAAGGTATCCCCGATCAGGCCGGCCGTGCGCATATTGCGACGAACGGCGTCGACGGCGGACTCGACGAGTTCCGGAATCGGACCGGTCAGAGTGGCGCTGTCGAGCAGGCGCACGCCTTCGGTGACGCTGCCCCGGTCGGTACCGGGGAACACGGCGAAGGTGACGGTCAGTCTTGGGAAGAACTGCTGAGGGTACTCGCCGAGGGCCAGTAGCGCCGCGAGGGTGGGGCGCCCGTCCCGGGTTATGCGCAGGCGTTCACGGGCGGTGTCGTCGCCGTCGGCGAAAGTCTTGGGGCGGAGGGTCCGTTGACCATCAAGGAAGGCCCCCAGGGCGTCGTCGGCGAGGTCGTTGAGGGTGGCGTCGGGCACCACTTCCTCATCCCACCGCGGCTGAGTGTGCTCTTCCAGGAGCCTTTCAACCTCGTATTGGGTCATGCGATGGTCGCCGTCGCCCGATCTGGTGTAGGAGCCGCCGTATTGCCCCTGGTCAGTGACGTAACAGGGCTTGTGGCGCGGCTCGATCTCCGGGATCGTGGCGACGACGA
Organism: Actinomyces sp. 594; assembly: GCF_019325145.1. Classification (NCBI taxonomy): domain Bacteria; kingdom Bacillati; phylum Actinomycetota; class Actinomycetes; order Actinomycetales; family Actinomycetaceae; genus Actinomyces; species Actinomyces sp. 594. The sequence continues at coordinate 32,564 of NZ_PIZC01000057.1, read as the reverse complement.
CAGGAGCCTTACCCAGTAAGACGATCTCAATGAGGGGACGGACTACCGGGGTCATCTGCTCGCAACGGGCAACGAGCTGGTTCCGGGTGCGGGCGGCGTCGAAGTGCGGGACGGGGGCGAAGTCCTGTGCCTCGTCGAGACCGATGAGGATGGTGCCTCCTGCGGAGTTGGAGAAGGCACTGAGGGTGGCACGAATGTCCTTGCCGACGCTCGACTTGACCTCGAGCACCTGCTGGTCGGTGCCGATGACCCGGAGCTGGTCGACGATGGTGGAGAGTTGCTCGGAGTCCATGGGCTGCTGCGTCCTACCTTCTTCACACTTCGCAACTATCTTAACAGTGTGTGAAGTAAGTTGTGAAGTTAAGTGCGAAGTTGATTCGGGGCTGGGCGGTGCGCGGTGGCCCAGGGCGTTCTGTGTCAGGGTTGAGGGCGTTCGGCAGGGTTTCCATCGGGCCGGTGTCGGTGGTCACCGCCTTGAGCACCGGCTTCCCGACCACAGAGGTGTCAATCTGCTGCATGGTGCGGGCCAGTGAGCGGGCGCCCTTCTCGATCTGGGAGCTGCCCGATGTCACCTCGACCTCGGCCCACCGGCCGCCGGGGGAGGTAAGTGTGGCGTTAAGCGTCGTGGACGTGCTTCCGGCGAGGTGGTCGGCAGCAATGAAGGCGCCGAGGCTCACCCGCGCCCGTAGAGGTGCCGCGTTTGGACCACGTCATGGTGCGCTTGAGCATGCGCAGGAAGCGTCGGGGTGGGTGGTGTCGGCAACCAACCTGATCTACGAGCTGACAGGGACTCGCTCTTCTCGTCTGCAACGCCACTTCCCCGTTAACAACGCTACTTAACGGCCTGCTGAAGGGCTGGGAGGTATACATCAGGCCGTTAACTGGCGTTGTTAACCCCGAACCGGCGTAGTAGATGTCAGACCCCGAGTCGGCACGGGGCACGGCGATTCAGCGTATGGAGGGCGACGGCACTGGTGCCTACCGTTCATGTCAGTGGGCATTTGTATGGTCTACGCATGTCAACGACGATCGACGTCTACTCCACGACGGATGTCTTCCCGCTGGTGCACCAGACTCGGGCGCGAACCGAGGAGCTGTTTCGTGAGCTCCTGGCCAGGCACGGCATCGACTCGACCCTTGACGTGACTGCCTGCTATCCGCGGGAGCGGGGCGAGGAACTGCGCATGGTCCCGCCCGACGTGCGCTGGACGCCGGGTTTGGAGATTGGATTCGGATACTGGCTCAACGGTGTCTGGGATAGCAACTCGTGGCCGGAGTGCCTTGTGCGCGATGATGACGACCTCATCAACGAAGACGATCCCGATGCCCTCGCCTACCCCTCGTTCATCGGACGCTGGGGCTTGCTTCCCGAGCTAGCCCACCGGCTCGCCCCGGAGACGGTTGACCTGATCGACGCACGTCGGCACTACTGGAGCGAGTACCGCAACGCCGCTGGGCCGGCCGTTGCATCGACCGGTTATGGTCTGGCCGCGGCGGCGCTCGCGGAGGCCACCGACGGCGTTATCGCATCCTTCGATAGCGCCTTCGAATTAGAGCACAACGGTGAGACCGCAGAGGAGTTCCTCTCCTGGTGGGGCGACCATCAGATCAACTTCTATGGGAAGAAGCGGTTCCTCCGCTCCCATTGGGAGAATCAGTCTTGACCGCCTAGGCGATCAGGCGGTCGACGACGGCAGGATGGTCTCGGTTCCGAGTTCGGGATGACTGATGTCGGTGAGCCGAGTCATGCTCTGAATACGGTTGCGATGGGCCATGGTGCTTGCATCCACCCAACGTGTGCCCGTCGACGAGCGCAGCCCGAGTTTGTAGACCGGAACACGCCCGCTCGCTGCTCGCCACGCCTATGCTGCCCTGCGTGAGCCAGTCGCCCGAGAACCAGTCCCGCGTCGCAGCCCTCCTTGACGAGTTGTACTTCAATGCGCAGACGCAGCGGGGCAAGGGCACGAGCTTCGAACGCCTGGTCCGGCAGTTCCTCCTGACCGACCCCCGCTATGCCGAGCGCTTTGACGAGGTCTGGATGTGGAAGGACTGGCCGGGGCGCGGCGCCCGCCCGGACCGCGGCGTCGACCTGGTGGCCCGCGAGCGCGACACCGGTGACCTGTGCGCGGTGCAGTGCAAGTTCTATGACCCGCAGTCCCAGGTCACTAAGGGCGACGTCGACTCCTTCCTGGCTGAGTCGGGCACAGGCGAGTTCAGCTCGCGCCTGTTCGTGTCCACGACCGACAAGTGGAACTCCGCGGCCGCAGCCACGGTGGAGAACCAGGCCGTCCCGGTATCCCGTATCGGTTTGAGGGACTTGTTCAACTCCACCATTGACTGGGACAGGTTCAACCTCGCCACCCCCGAGGTAATGGAGCGCGCTGGCCGTAAGACGCTGCGCGAGCACCAGCGCCGCGCACTGGACGCGGTGACCCAGGGGCTCGCCACGGCCGACC
>NZ_PIZC01000057.1:12322-29773 GCF_019325145.1 Actinomyces sp. 594 | reverse complement strand
GGGGGGGGGGTAGCCTTATTCCTGGTTCCCTCCATTGCGCTGCTGTCGCAGACGCTGCTTGAGTGGAGCGCGGAGGCCCAGGTGCCGCTGCGGTCCTTCGCGGTCTGCTCAGACAACAAGGTCGGCAAGGGCCGCGGCAAGACCAACTTGAGCGAGGACATCTCGGTGGTCGACCTGGCGATCCCCGCCACCACCGATGCCGAGGCCCTCGCCCGTCGGCTCACCCGGCCCGCCGCCCCCGTCGACGGCGTGACCCCCATGACAGTGGTCTTCTCCACCTACCAGTCCATCGACGTCGTCGCCCGGGCGCAGGAGCTCGGGGCCCCAGACTTCGACCTGATCATCTGCGACGAGGCCCACCGCACCACCGGCGCCACGCTCGCCGGAGCGGATGAGTCCGCCTTCGTCCGCGTCCACGACAACGCCTACCTGCGTGGCCGCAAGCGCCTGTACATGACGGCGACTCCCCGCATCTACGACGACTCCACCAAGGCGCGCGCCGGCCAGAAGAACGCTGTGCTCGCCTCCATGGACGACGCCGACACTTACGGCGAGGAGCTCTTCCGCCTGGGCTTCGGCGAGGCGGTCTCCCGCAACCTCCTGACCGACTACAAGGTACTGGTCCTGACCGTCTCCGAGGACGCCGTCGCCTCCCGCATGCAGTCCTCTCTCGCGCGCAACGGTGAGCTCACCCTGGACGACGCCGCCCGCATCGTCGGCTGCTGGAACGCACTGGCCAAGCGCTCCGTGAACCTGTCCGAGTACGGCTCGGACGTTCAGCCCATGCGCACCGCCGTCGCCTTCGCCCGGGAGATCAAGAGTTCTAAGCGTTTCGCCGCGGCCTTCAACGACGTCGCCGAGGACTACCGCACCGGCCTGCCCGAGGGGGACGACGCCGTCGCTCCGGCGGGCGGCGATGATGCCGGGCCGCAGCGGCGGCTGGGGTCGGTCGAGGTCAGGCACGTGGATGGCTCCATGAACATCATGGAACGCAACCGCCTGCTGGGCTGGCTCTCCGGCGAGACTACGGTCGAGCCGGTAGCGTCGTCGTCGGGCGCCGACAGCAGCCAGGGATCCGGCGGTGGTGCGGGCGACGCCGACGGAGCGGTGTCCTGCCGGGTGTTGTCCAATGCCCGCTGCCTGAGCGAGGGCGTGGACGTGCCCGCCCTGGATGCGGTCATGTTCCTATCGCCGCGCAAGTCCCAGGTGGACATTGTGCAGTCCGTTGGGCGGGTCATGCGGCTGGCCCCGGGAAAGCGCTACGGCTACATCATCCTGCCGGTGGCCATTCCCACGGGCATGGCCCCGGAGGACGTGCTGGCTGACAATGACACCTTCCGCGTGGTGTGGGAGGTGCTGCAGGCGTTGCGCGCGCATGACGAGCGCTTCGACGCCATGGTCAACAAGATCGACCTCAACCGCTCCAAGCCGGACAAGGTCGCCATCATCGATCCCTTCGGCACGCCCGCCTACGATCCCGACGACGACGCGGCAGACCTGGGTGAGCAGGCGGCCTTCGACCTGGCGTCACTGGGCAAGTGGAAGGAGGCGATCTACGCGCGCCTGGTCCAGAAGGTCGGCAGCCGCCGCTACTGGGAGCAGTGGGCCAAGGACGTCGCCCTGATTGCCGCCCGCCACCGCGCCCGCCTGGAGCAGCGGGTGGCGGACCCGGCGGTCGCCCCGGAGTTCGCGCACTTCCTCGATGCCCTGCGAGCGAATCTCAACGACTCGATCACACCGGAGTCAGCGATCGACATGCTCTCCCAGCATCTGGTCACCAAGCCGGTGTTCGACGCCGTATTCGATGGCTACGACTTCTCCGCCACCAACCCGGTGGCACAGGTGATGGGGCGGATGCTGCGCGTGCTCGACGGCGCCAACCTGGAGGCGGAGACCGAGGAGCTTGAGGGCTTCTACACCTCCGTGCGTGAGCGCTGCGCCGGCATCGACAACGCCGAGGGCAAACAGCGCATCATTACCGAGCTGTATGAGAAGTTCTTCTCCCAGGCCTTCGCCAAGACGGCGAAGTCCCTGGGGATCGTGTACACGCCGGTGGAGATCGTCGACTTCATTCTGCGCAGTGTTGACCACCTGTCCCGTGAGCACTTCGGGAGGGGCGTCACCGACGCGGGTGTGCACGTGCTGGACCCCTTCACCGGTACCGGCACCTTCATTGTGCGCCTGCTGCAGTCCGGGCTGATCGCCCCGGCCGACCTGGCCCGCAAGTACGCCGGCGAGCTGCACGCCAACGAGATCCTGCTGCTTGCCTACTACATCGCGACGGCGAACATTGAGGTCGCCTACCGCGACCTGCTCGGGCAGGCGCAGCAGGCCGGGAACGAGCCCGGTGCCGGGGCGCAGGGTGCGGGCGACGGCGGCTATGTTCCCTTCGACGGGATCGTGCTGGCCGACACCTTCCAGATGAGTGAGGGTGAGGGCACCTTGGACACGAGCTTCTTCGTGGCCAACAATGATCGCGCCGCCGCCCAGCGCAAGTTGGACATTCGGCTGATCGTTGCCAACCCGCCGTACTCGGTGGGGCAGGAGTCTGCCAATGACAACAACGCCAACCAGCGCTATCCGGACCTGGACCGGCGGATCGCTGAAACCTACGCGGCCCGCTCCACAGGCACCAACAAGAACTCCCTGTACGACTCCTACCTGCGGGCCATCCGCTGGGCTACCGACCGGCTCGGCGACGCCGGGGTGATTGGCTTCGTCACTAATGGCGGCTTTATTGATGCCAACACCGCCGACGGCGTGCGGCTCAGCCTGGCCGAGGAGTTCGCGCACATTTACGTGTTCAACCTGCGGGGTAATCAGCGCACCGCAGGGGAGCTCTCGCGCCGCGAGGGAGGGAAGGTATTCGGAGGCGGGTCACGCGCGACCGTCGCGATTACCTTCTTGGTGAAGGACCCCGCCCACAGCGGGCCGGCGGTGCTGCACTACCGGGACATCGGCGACTACCTGAGCCGTGAGGACAAGCTGCGAATCGTGGGCGGCTCGCGCATTGAGGCCATGGACTGGGAGACGATCACTCCCAACGCCGTCGGCGACTGGATCAACCAGCGCGACCCGAGTTACGGCGCATGGCAGTCCCTCGGTGAGGGACGGGAACCGGTCTTAGGGTCGTACACCGCCGGAGTTCAGACGAATCGCGACGCCTGGGTATACAACTTCTCCGCGGCGACTCTGCGGGAATCCTGCCAGCGCCTCATCGGTACTTATAACGCCGAGCGGCAGCGCATCCATAGCTCTCACGCCGCCGAGTTGGCCGCGGGTGTTGCGGCTAAGGACCAGGTCACCACGGACGAGACCCAGATCAAGTGGACTCGCGATCTATACCGGTCTGCGGAAAAGGACCGTGTTATTCACTATAACGCGCACGCCACCTACATAGGTCTCTACCGGCCCTTCTGTAAGCAGTGGCTGAACGCCTCCGACGGGATCATCTACCTCCCGGCAGTCCTGCACCGCTACTTCCCCACGCCGGCGCACGACAATCTGGGGTTCTATGTTGTCGGCAAGGGATCTGATAAGCCGTTTGCGGCTTTGGCTACTACGAATGTTCCAGACCTTGCGTTCTGGGGATCCAGCAATGGCCAGTTCTTCCCGCGCTGGACCTGGGAGCCGGTCGACCAGACCGCCCGGGACGCGGGCATGCTCGACCTGACTGCGGGCGCCGTCGTCGGCGATGAGGGCGGGAGCCTGGACGGCGAGGTCGCGGGTGAGGTGATCGGCGGCTACCGGCGCGTGGACAACATCACTGACGCCACCCTGCACGCCTACCGGGAGGCCTACGGGCCGACGGTCAGCAAGGATGACGTCTTCTACTACGTATACGGGCTGCTGCACTCGCCCGACTACCGCAGACGCTACGGCGCGGACCTGAAGAAGTCCCTGCCGCGCATCCCGCTGGTCGCCTCCCGCGCGGACTTCGTCGCCATCGCCACCGCGGGGCGCGGGCTGGCCGACCTCCACCTGGACTACGAGACCGTGGAGCCATGGGAGCTGACCGTGACCGTTGACGGGAAGGAGGTGCCGTGGGCGGAGCGCGACCGGATTGACCCGGCGCTGCTGCACGTAACCAAGCTGCGCTACGCCAAGACCCGGGCGGACGGCAATCCGGTCGCCGACAAGACCAGCATCGTCTACAACGAGCACGTGACCATCTCGGGCATCCCGGAGGCGGCGCAGGACTACCTGCTGGGCTCGCGCAGCGGCCTGGACTGGCTCATCGACCGCTACCAGGTGAAGACCGACAAGGCCTCCGGCATCGTCAACGACCCCAACGACTGGATGGCCGAGGGTGCGGGCCAGGGGAACATGGCGGGGCCTCAGCCCCGCTACCTACTCGACCTCATCGCCCGCGTCACCACTGTCTCCGTGCGCACGCAGCAGATCGTGAACTCCCTGCCCCCGCTGGACGTGCGCGACTGACCGCACCCCGGCGGGCGCGTCATGTATTCGCCGATTTGTGGCGGGAGCTGGCGTACTCGGTGGTCAGTAGCGGGTAAGCCAGGCCTGCCGGTCGGGATCAATGCTGCCGTCGTCCGGTGCAGTCACCGTGTACCCCGCATCGCGCAGCACATCTGCGGCCACATCGGGAAGAGAGGCCGTCATGGCGCGCACCTGATCGGATCGCCAGGCCGCACGCTGCTTTTCGAGGACTTCCAGGGCGTCTTCGGTGTGGTCCACTCCGAGATCATGGACGAGCATCTCCAGGAAGTCCTCCAGGGTGGGCCGCAGTCGTGGACCTCCCGCAGGAAAGTGAATGTCAGACAGCTGCGGGGCCCGCTCCGCACTGGCCCGGCGGGCCACCTCGCGCCTCGCGCTTCCGACGCCGTCACGGGTCATGGCGAAGGTCCAGTCATCGCGATGGGCGTGGACCTGGAGGTGGCAGCACGGTACGTCGGAGTGCGGGTGGCGTAGATATTCCAGCCGTACCAGGGGCTCACTGCCTTTTGCGGGCAGCAGGATGAAGGCCGACTTCTCGACCAGCATGAAGGAGTGGCGCGCTGACGCCGTGCACTCGTAGCTGACCTTCAACTTCAGCAGGCGCCTCCCGCCCACGGTCAGCACCACCGGCTTGTCTCCTGGGGTGGCCACCGTCGCCTTCCAGACGTTCTTGTGGGTAGCGGCATCAGCGACGAAACCGGGCGCATTGGGGCACACCGTGCGCACGGTGGCGGTGGTCTGGGCCGCGAAGTCGTGGGTCTGGCGTTCCTGCGCCGAGAAGTCCTCCATCAGTCGGACAGTAGGAAGGTGACGGCGTGATACTCGGAGAAGAGGGTGGCCTCGTCTTCGTCGTAGTCCCAGTCCTCCTCGCGCTCAAGCGCGCGTTCAAGACTGCCGAAGCGACGCGTGAGCTTATCGACCACATCCGACTCCCGAGCCTTGAGCTCATCCTCCGTGAACACGCGGACCAGGTTGTTTGTGGGTGCTGACATGCGGGCCTCCTTCCTGCTCCCTTCACTGTAGCCGCACCGTATGACAGGAACCAGCGCTCCGAGCAGGTCGCCCGCGTCACCACATACTGTGTTGCGTAACGGTGACACCCACTACCCAACCTGGTTGAGATGCCGCAGTTTCCGCAGCGCCCTGCGTACGGTGTTCCCAGCTGACGCCGAGGATGAGGATCCTTGGAACCCAAGCAAGGGCGGGATGACGGTGAGCGACGAGGTCGAACTCAGTGAGCAGTGGTATAGGAGGGTGGAAACGGGCCACGAGGGTACGCACCTAGCAGAGTCGCGGAGGACGCCGGGGGCTTTCGCCAGTGGCGAGTTGGATGATGACACGAACCAGGTGGTGAACTCTTCGGAGTGGGTAGCAGACGATCCGTACGAAGACGACACGGTTGACGAAGGCAACATGGGAACGCTTATTGCCTGTGCTGTGACCTCTGTTGGAACGGCTGCTATCACATATGTGGCAACAAAACACTTGCATCCCTGGTGGCTGGAACGCGGAAGGCCTGCGGCCGGTCGCCTTTGGAGGAAGGTGACACATCAAGATGAAGAAAACCGAGAGGAACTGACGCCGCGGGAGGTCACCGAGGTGGTCGGCAGTGAGGTGACTCCCGCGGACCTGTCCGATGCCGTTAGGCGTGTTCGTGAGAACCTTGGCGCGGAGGAGGCTCAGCGTGAGCTTCTGAATATCCTCGTTCACGCCGCGGCCATCGCGTCATCGCTACGCCGACTGTCGAACGCAGCGATCGACGACCGCGATCGCACTGTGCCGGAGTGGAGGAAGGCACTGGAGGGGCTTGCTACGGAAGAAGTCGCGGCCTGCATCACCTCTTTGCTTGAGAGAGCCGAGACGGACGATGAACTTGAGTCGCAGCTTGCGGGACTGCTCGGTGTACATGAGGATGACCTCTCGTCGATGCAGTTGGTAGACCGCCAGGCAGTGGCAGAAATCCTGCGACTCCCGGAGGATTAGATCCACTATCTGACGCGAACCCGGTCGCTCTGCTGGATGACTGCCCGGTCGCGCATATGGATGAGACCAGCGCGAACTTCGTCATGGATCGTTGAGGACGTCGAGGTCGCCGTTTCGATCGAGACGACGAGGGCGTAGCGGATGCGTTCAATGGGACCGGTCTTCTGGCCGTCTCGCATGCACTCCACATGAATTGAGAAGGTGGCACCGTCATTGAATGTCATAGCCTTGGACCCGTCGATGACCTCGTGCTGGAGGCTTCCACGCCGTACAGCGTTGTGATAGGCGTCCACGCGGTCTCCACCAGCGAGCTTGGTATCTGGGGTAGTGAAGTAGACCTTCGCAGCCCGATAGGAATTGAGACCTTGCGTTGTAGGCGCCCAGTAGGCGAGGGTGATGACGAGCCGGTGCCACTCGGCCTTGCTGCGGATCGACGAGGGGAGCGGCAGCTCGTACGTGTTACGCTCATCGATTCCGATCTCGTTTCCTGCGACGACGACCGCCCGGTTGACGGCGCCTCGAGCCCGCTCAGGGTCAAGCCGACCGTAACCGAACAGCGGGGTCAGCGTCTTGCGCGAGGACTGCGGGGCTATATCCTTCCGCCAGTCACCCCAAGAGCATGAATGCACGAGCAGTGCCCTGACGAGAAGCGGATGGAATAAGGCATCAGGAAGTGTTCTCGCATCCGCGCCGTCGTGATGTGTCTCCAGAAGGTCGAATAGTGAGGAAGCCTCCCGCGTGACGAGTGCAGTGGCGTGGCTTGTGCCACGATCGAATGTTGTTCGGTTGAGATGCCCACCGTCACCGGGTGCGGCAACCTGCACGCCAGGTCCTATTCGGCTGGCTCGAGCTGCGGACAGGGTGATGTTAGAGTCTGGCGAGTGTGATGGCACAGGTGTCGTAAAAAGAAGTCGTCCGCCAATGTGGTACAAATCTGGTTTGATGGACCGTCCGACGCCCGGGCCGGTCGCCGAGTAGAGGGCGGGTGCGCCGGGGGTAGTGATATCCCAGGTCGTGGAGGACTCGACTGGATCGGGTGCCCCGTCGGCGTGGATCGCGCCAACGGTCAACGCGTTCATGGAGTCTCCCGGTGGAAGGATCCCGCGGAGGAGCTCGGAGTTGTGGACAGCTTGCTCCGCCGCGGATCGGGCGTTTTCCTGATTCTGCGCTGCCTCCGTGGGGATGGAGATTGGTGCCGTGTGGTTGCCGGCGCTGACGATGAACAGGACGTTGTGCTCGACTGTTAGCCAATCCAGAAGACGTCCGACTGGACTCATTCTTTTGATGAGGGGTCTCGCAGAGTCACCGATGGACAGGTTGATGATACGGACACTCGGCGCCCAGGCCGGTCTCCCTGCCTCTCCCACGAGAAGGCGCCTGACGGCGCGGTGAAGAAGGTCCACGAACAGCGTGTCAGGCAGGACCCGTTCTACGAACTCCCCGGGTGTCTGCTCCTCTGACTGCATGATTGGGCGCACGTAGAGCGGACGTCCCAGCGGCTCTCCCGGTGTGGACAGGTCTCCGTGGATGATGAGGGATGCCATGGCGGTGCCGTGTGAGCGCGCAGCGAGCTGATAGCGGTCCTCAACGCCGTCGGCGTCATCGACAAGGAGCCTGCCTGCTAAAGCGTCGTGGTTCTGCATGGGGAGCCCGTCCAAGAGCGCGATCCGAGGCTTGCCATCTTTGGGGTACCTGGCAGGGAAGGAAGTGGGGGTGGCTTTTGAGTAATGAGGCGAGGAGATGCTCATGGGCTGAAAAGGGCTTACGAACATAATGTCTTCGGCCCTCAGCAACCGAATCGCCTGCGGACCGCGTTCCAGGACGGTCTGCACCTGCTGCCGAGGAAGTTCCGCGAGAAGAGCGTGATATCCGATCTCCTCGATCTGTGCACGACTGACGATCTTCCCACCACAGTCATCCAGGATGCGTGTGATCGCGTGCTCAGCGTCGGAGCGCCGTCCTCGGTCGTGGCGGTACCACAGTTCAATTTCTACACGCACTGGGCTGTAGGATTGACCAACCATGTCGAGAGTTTCCCGCCACTTATTGAGGAGGCCGGTCTCTCGCACACGATCCTCGGCTCCCCATCTACGGATGTCTGCGAGTTGGGCGAAGGCGTCCTTGAACTTGCTCAGACCGTGTTCGAACTTGGCATCAGGGTCCTCCTGCCAACGCTTGAACAGGCTGATCAACTGGTCGACAGCCTTCGCGTTGGTCATGGCGAGATAGAGTGAGTGTTGAACCGGCTTGTCGGTGCGGCCCTTCATGTAGAAGTCATCGTCAGGACCGACTTCGTCCCCAAGCATCTCAGCGAGAAACTCCAGGCCCTGGATGTTGTCCACCGCTTTGTGGAAGTCCGGGACTGAGCCTGCCAGGTCGAGCACGATGACCAGTGAGGGATCCACCTCTGTCGGCGTATCCGTCCCTGCCTCAACCCGCCGGGCGGCGAAGGCCTCAACAAGTTCTGTGAACTTGGGCCCCAGCCGTTCACCCTGGCGCTTGCCTCCGGGACCCGCGACTTTCGGGAGCGGGTGCCCCTTTGGCTTGACCCTGCCGCCTTCAGGCACGTGTGGAGGGTTGATTACCAGGAGGGGACGTATCTGCGCGGTCACGATCGAACTGATCCCTGCCAGTGCTCAAGCCGTTCCTTAACGATCCTGCGTGTGTCCGCGCCAGGCGTCTCTAGGAGCGTTCGGCGTCGGACATCCTGAGCGAACTCCTCCAATTCGGCGTAGCTCGCGCCGACGAGCTTGTCAGCCAGGGTGCGCGGCGTGTAACCGAGGTCCCCGCCGAGTCGGTCGGCGAGCCGCTCCAGGAACCTGGTCGCCTGAGCTCTCGATGGTGCTTTCAACTCAGTGCGCACCTGGAACCTCCTCCATGCTGCGCGGTCCAGGAGTTCACTGTGGTTAGTCGCCCCCACGAGGATGACATGCGGAGGCAGGCGGTCGATCTGGAGCAGTAGCGTGGAGACGACGCGCTTGATCTCCCCCGTCTCATGCTCGTCCGCTCGCTCCTTGGCAATCGTGTCGAGCTCGTCGAAAAAGAGGACACAACGGCGTGTCCGCACGAACTCGAAGGCGCTGTCCAGGCGGGCCGCGGTCTCCCCGAGGAAACTGGAGACCACGCCTTCGTAGCGGATCACGTAGAAGGGCAGCATCAACTCGGCCGCAATTGCCTCGGCCACGCTCGTCTTGCCGTTGCCGGGAGGACCCGCCAGCAGTAGACGGTGGCGTGGTTCGATCCCGTAGCTGCGCAGCAGATCCGCGCGCTGCTGCTCCTCAATGAGCTCAGCCACAACGCGGCGAGTTATCGGGGCTAGTTCCAGGTCATCTAGACGCCGTCGCGCCACCACCTCATGAACAAGGTCGCGTACCGATGCAGCATGATCATCGCGCGGCAGCCCCTGCCCCGTCGTGGTGATGATTTCGGACAAGCGATCTGCGAGCAGGTGGTGCTGGTTGGCGCGTTCCTCGGCGATCAGGCCTTCGACCACGATCCGAAAACGGTCGCGGTCGCCCCGCCGCTCGGCTTCGACAAGGTCCAGTAGTAAGTCCGCTCGTGCCATGCTCTCACCTCCCGGGGCTTAATCTGCGGGCATGCAGGTTGGTCGGTCGTCGTTAGCAACGCTACCTCGGCTAGCGATGCTGGAGTTGCTAGCAACGCTGCAATCGCCTCTCCCGCTTGCGTTTCCTGTAACGGTAGCGCAGCCCACCGACTCAATCGCGGAGGCCAACGCCGGATTTCTCCCGCGGACGGTGGCGACAGCCCGGGAGCAATGCTGCCGGCTCCCCGCACGTCGCCCCGCCCCATGAGACGCTTTACGGCCGCGCCCCACGCCCCGGCTATCGTGGAGCCATGCGCGTGTACAACTTCTCCGCAGGCCCCGCACAACTGCCCCTGCCCGTGCTCGAGCAGGCCGCCGCCGAGCTCACCGACTGGCAGGGCTCCGGCATGAGCGTGCTGGAGGTCTCCCACCGCGGGAAGGACTTCGTCGCCTGTGCCGCCGACGCCGAGGCCGCCTTCCGCCGCGTCGCCGGCGTCCCGGAGGGCTACCGCGTCCTCTTCCTCGCCGGCGGCGCCACCGGCCAGTTCTCCGCGATCCCCATGAACCTGGCCGCCCGCGGCGCCACCGCCGCCTACCTCAACACCGGCCAGTGGTCCAAGAAGGCCATCAAGGAGGCCGGCCGCCAGGGCGTGGACGTGCGCGTCGTCGCCGACGAGGCCGCCTCCGCCTACACCACCACCCCCGAGCCCGGCTCCTTCACCGTCCCCGCTGACGCCGCCTACCTGCACTACACGCCCAACGAGACCATCGGCGGCGTCGAGTTCCCCTACATCCCTGACGCCGGCGACGTCCCCCTGGTGGCCGACTTCTCCTCCACCTACCTCTCCCGCCCCATCGACGTCGAGCGCTTCGGCGTCATCTACGGCGGCGCTCAGAAGAACCTCGGGCCGGCGGGCCTGGCGATCGTCGTCGTGCGCGAGGACCTGCTCGGCCGCGCCCGCGAGGACGTGCCCGCGATCTGGGACTGGAAGGTCATGGCGGAGGCCGACTCCATGCTCAACACCCCGCCCACCTTCTCCATCTACCTGCTCGGGCTGATCCTGCACTGGATCGAGTCCACCGGCGGCCTGGAGGCCATGGGCGAGCGCAACCGCGCCAAGGCCGAGCGCCTGTACGCCGCCATCGACGCCTCGGACTTCTACAACAACCCCGTTCAGGCCCGCTCCCGCTCCTGGATGAACATCCCCTTCACCCTGGCCGACCCCGCCCTCGACGCCGAGTTCCTCGCTGGCGCCGACGCCGTCGGCCTGACCAACCTCAAGGGGCACCGCAGCGTCGGCGGCATGCGCGCCTCCATCTACAACGCCATGCCCGCCGACGGCATCACCGCCCTGATCGACTACATGACCGAGTTCGAGCGCACCCGCGCCTGACGGCGCCGCCGGAAGCTCAGCAGAACCCAGGAGAAGGTACAGCCATGACCAAGCAGTTCCGCATCCAGACCCTCAACGCCATTTCCGGCGCCGGCCTGTCCCGCTTCCCCGACGACCGCTACGACGTCGGCGGCAATGTCACCGAGCCCCACGCCCTGCTGGTGCGCTCGGCCAAGCTGCACGACGTGCCGATCCCCGACTCGGTGATGGCGATCGCCCGCGCCGGCGCCGGCACCAACAACATCCCCGTCGCCGCCATGACCGAGCGCGGCATCCCGGTGTTCAACACCCCCGGCGCCAACGCCAACGCCGTCAAGGAGCTGGTTCTCGCCGGCCTGTTCATCGCCTCCCGCAACCTCATCCCGGCCGCCCGCTTCGCCCACGAGCTCACCGGTGACGACGCCGAGATCGCCCGCGCCGTCGAGGCCGGCAAGAAGCAGTTCGTCGGCTTCGAGCTGCCCGGCCGCACCCTGGGCGTGATCGGCCTGGGTGCCGTCGGCGTGCAGGTCGCCAATGCGGCGCTCGGGCTGGGCCTGAACGTGGTCGGCTTCGACCCCGGCATCAGCGTGGAGCACGCCTGGCACCTGAGCGCCGAGGTGGAGCGCGCCGAATCCATGGAGGAGGTGTTCCGCCGCGCCGACATCCTGACCGTGCACGTGCCGCTGATCGAGTCCACCCGCGGCCTGGTCTCCACTCAGCGCATCGCCATCATGAAGGAGACGGCGGTGCTGCTGAACTTCGCACGCGCTGAGATCGTGGATGAGGCAGCGGTCGTCTCCGCCCTGGACGAGGGCACCCTGGGCGGCTACGTGTGCGACTTCCCCTCCACCGCCGTGCACAAGCACCCCAAGTGCATCTCGCTGCCCCACCTGGGCGCCTCCACCAAGGAGGCCGAGCGCAACTGCGCCGTCATGGCCGTGGATGAGCTGCGCGGCTTCCTTGAGGACGGCCAGGTTCACAACTCGGTCAACTTCCCCGAGGCGGTGCTGCCGCGCGAGCCCGGCACCCGCCGCCTGGTGATCGTCAACCAGAACGTGCCCAACATGGTCGGCCAGGTCTCCACCCTGGTGGCCGAGCGCGGCCAGAACATCGCTAACCTCCTCAACCGCTCCCGCGGTGACCTCGCTGTCACGCTCGTGGACGTCGAGGGCGAGCTCGGTGAGGACGTGCTCGACCAGCTGCGCGCCATTGACGGCGTGCTGTCCGCCCGCGCCATCGAGCCCGCCGCCTGAGGCGTCGGCGGTGCCCCCGCTCGGCTTGAGCGGGGGCACTTGCGTTCTGCAACGTGGCTGCGCCTAGCAAGGCCACCGGGAAAAGTGTCCATCTCTCCACACTTTCACCAGTCACGCAACCGCGGGGCTAATGGATACCGGCTCTGACCTGGGCAAATGCCGGGGAGCTGACGTTGTGCGGTGGATGAAGAGCGCAAAGTGGCGAGAGATGGACACTTCTACCGTCTGTGAGCCGCGCCTGCCCGGTGATTTCCACTGGAACCGGCCCTTCCGCTCCGCACCCATCTGATCTACTATCTAGTAACTACTAGATAAGCGGCGACGGCGCCGCGCAGGAGGGCACAATGACGCAGCACTCGGACCGGCTCATCTTCGGAGCCGCCTACTACGACGAGTACACCCCCGCCGCCGCGGGCCCCGAACGGCTCGAACGCGACATGCAGATGATGGTGGAGGCGGGCTTCACCACGATCCGCATCGCCGAGTTCACCTGGGGCACCTGGAACCCCGCCCCCGGCGTCTTCGACTTCACCCACATCGACCGCGCCCTCGACGCCGCGCAGCGCCACGGCCTGGACGTCATCATCGGCACCCCCACCGCCGCCATCCCCACCTGGCTGGCCTCCCGCCACCCCGAGGTCCTCGGTGTCACCGCCGCCGGCCCCAACAAGTACGGGCCGCGCCAGAACATGAACATCCTCGCCCCCGCCTACCGCCACTACGCCGAGGCCGCCATCCGCGCCCTGGTAGAGCACACCGCGCCGCGCCCGCATGTGGTCGGCTTCCAACTGGACAACGAGACCAAGTACTACGACGCCGCCAACGCCGACATCCAGCGCGCCTTCGTCGACCACCTCAAGCAGCGCTTCGGCGCCGGGCAGGAGGGCCTCAACGCTCTGAACTCGGCGTTCGGCCTGAACTACTGGTCCAACCGCGTGAACGCCTGGGAGGACTTCCCCGACGTCACCGGCACCATCAACGGCTCCCTGGCGGCCGCCTTCGACGCCTTCCGCCGCGGCCTGGTCACCGACTTCCTCGCCTGGCAGCGCGCCATCGTAGATGAGTACCGCCGCGAGGACCAGTTCGTCACCCAGAACTTCGACTACGAGTGGCGCGGCTACTCCTTCGGCATCCAGCCCGCCGTCGACCACTTCCGGGCCGCCGACGCCGTCACCCTGGCCGGCGTCGACATCTACCACCCCGGCGAGGACCAGCTCACCGGCAGGGAGATCGGCTTCGGCGGCGACATCTCCCGGTCCCTGAAGGACGGCGACCCCTACCTGGTGATCGAGACGCAGGCTCAGGGGCAGATGGGCTGGCTGCCCTACCCCGGCCAGCTGCGCCTGCAGGCATACTCCCACCTCGCCTCCGGCGCCTGCGGCGTCATGTACTGGCACTGGGGCTCCATCCACAACTCCTTCGAGACCTACTGGAAGGGCCTGCTCAGCCAGGACTACACGCCCAACCCCACCTACCGGGAGGCCGTCACGATCGGCCGCGAACTGGCCGAGCATGCCGAATCCCTCACCGGCCTGCGTAAGCACAACCGGATCGCCATCATGGTCTCCAACGAGGCCTACACCGCCCTGGAGTGGTTCAGCCTCGAGGCCGGCTTCCCGCGCCAGTACGCCGGCGGCGGCGCCAACTACAACGACGTCTTCCGCTGGCTCTACGACGCCCTGTTCGACCTGAACCTGGAGGTCGACGTCGTCCCCGCCGACGCCCCCGTCGAGCGCCTGGGCCGCTACGCCGTACTGGTCGCGCCGGCCCTGTACGTCACCCCCAAGGCCACCACCGACGCCCTACGCGCCTATGTGGCCGGCGGCGGCCACCTGGTCACCACCTTCCGCACCGGCGTCGCCGACGAGAACCTGCAGGTCTTCACCGACCGCCAGCCCCATGGCCTGTCCGGCCTGCTGGGCCTGGGCACCGACCAGTTCACCCGCCCCGACGGCGTCGCCCTGCGCCCGGTGGGAGCGCTCGCCGCGGCCCTGGACGACTGCGTCGCGGTCGGCCCGACAGATCCGGCAGAACTTGCCGCCTCCACCTTCATGGAGCTGCTCACCCCCGTCGACGCCGACGCCCGCGAGGGCGACGCCGAGGTGGAGGTGCTCGCCGCCTACGACCACCACGCCTGGTCCGGGCCGGCGGTCGCCACCCGCGCTGTCGGTGCGGGCTCGATCACCCACCTGGCCACCATGACCGCTCCGGCGCTGACCCGCGCCGTGCTGCGGCTGGTGGCAGAGCGGGCGGGCGTGACCGACTGGGCGCAGGACCTGGCCGGCACCGTCACCGTGCGCCGCGGCACCAACGGCCGCGGCCGGGGGCTGAGCTACTTCCTGAACTACTCCCGCGACGCCGTCGAGACCACCCTGCCGCAGGGCGGGGAGGACGTCCTGGGAACCGTCGCCGCCCCGGGCACTCGCCTAGAGGCCGGCACCACCGTGGCCATCCCCGCCTGGAGCGTCCTCGCCGTCGAGGCCTGAGCCGCCCCGGGCAAACCGCAACGAAGCACAAAACCCGCACCATTAGGAGAACCCCATGACCGACACCAGCCCCGCCAACACCCCCGCCGCCGGCTTCCAGTTCTACGCCACCACCGAGGCCGACCCCTGGTTTACCCCGGAAACGCCCGTCACCATCGAGCCGATGCAGACCTTCCCCGGCGCCTTCCTGCGCCTGGACGCACCCGCACAGGAGATCGACGGCTTCGGCGTCTGCTTCAACGAGCTCGGCTGGGTGGCGCTGTCCCGCCTGTCCGAGGCCGAGCGCAGCGAGGTGCTGCGGCAGGTCTTCGCGCCCGGCGTCGGCACCAACCTCACCGTGTGCCGCATGCCGGTGGGCGCTAACGACTTCGCCACCGACTGGTACTCCTACGACGAGGTCGACGGCGACTTCGCCCTGGAGCACTTCAGCGTCGAGCACGACGACGCCACCCTGGTGCCCTACATCCAGGCCGCAAAGGCCCACCGGCCCGACCTGACCCTGTGGGCCTCCCCCTGGGGGCCGCCGTCCTGGTTCAAGCGCAATAAGCACTATGCCTGCGCCGCCCCCAACCCGATGAGCGAGCAGACCGCCTTCGACAACGGCCTGTCCCCGGACAACCAGATCGAGGAGGGCACCGACGGGCTGATTCTCACCGAGGAGGTGCTGGACGCCTACGCCCGCTACTTCGGCAAGTTCATCGACGCCTACGCCGAGCGCGGCATCGACATCTCCATGGTCATGCCGCAGAACGAGTTCAACTCCGCCCAGATCTACCCTGCCTGCACCTGGACGCCGGAGGGACTGATCGCCTTCCTGAAGCACCTGGTCCCCGAGATGGAGCGGCGCGGCGTGAAGGTCTTCTTCGGCACCATGGAGCGCCCGGACGACACTATGGTAGAGAAAGTCCTGGCCGATCCGGAGGTGGGCCCGCACATCGCCGGCGTCGGCTTCCAGTGGGATGGCAAGCGGGCGGTGCCCTTCGTCCACCACAACCACCCGGAGCTGAAGATCTACCAGTCCGAGCAGGAGTGCGGCGACGGCAAGAACGACTGGCGCTACGCCCGCTACGCCTGGACGATGATGCGCCACTACTTCAACAACGGCGCCAGCGTCTACGACTACTGGAACCTGGCGCTGGACGAGGGCGGCGTCTCCCGCTGGGGCTGGAGCCAGAACTCCCTGGTGACCGTGGACCCGGCCACCGGCAAGAGTCGCTTCACCTACGAGTACTACGTGCTGCGGCACCTGTCCGGCTTCGTGCAGCCGGGCGCGCGCTTCGTGCCGGCGCTGTCCTACACGGGGTATGAGAACCTGCTGGCCTTCCACAACCCCGACGGCTCGGTGGTGGTGGCCGCCCAGAATGACATGACCACTCCGCAGGACTTCGTGGTGGGCGTGGGGAACAAGAACGTGTCCTTCACCGCCCCGGCCGACTCGCTGGTGACCGTGGTGGTGCCCGCCGAGCACGTGGAGGTGGCTGCCAAGCCGCTGGCCTGAGCCGCGCGCAGGCATTCCACGACCTTGGTGACGTTTTACGACCTTGGGGTGTGTTCCACGACCACCCCGGGGTCGTAAAACGTACCCCGGGGTCGTGCAATGCATGGGGAAGGGCTAGCGGTAGTCGTCCCAGACCGGGGAGGGGAACAGGACTGCCTCCCAGCGCGCCCACTCCTCGGTCAGGGAGATGGGCGGGCGCCGGAAGAAGCGGATCTGCGCCCCGTCCATCGCCTCAATCGCCAGCTCAACCAGTGGCCGCATGCTCTCCCAGCCTCCCGCCGCGACGACCTCGGGTGGCAGCCGCCAGGTAAAGGTGGAGTAGTAGTCCCACACCTGGTCGGGCCGGTCGATGAAGCGCTCGTAGGCGGGGTGGCGCGGGTCGGTTGCCTCCACCCCCAGCGTCATGTACAGCTCCATCAGCGCCGGGCGGGCCTCGTTGAAGGCCACCAGGTAGCGGAAGTAGGCCGGCAGGCTGATGCCCTCGGGGTGGGTGGCGGCTGGGTCGCCGGAGTCGATGAAGTCCTGCGGGGTGCCCTGGCGGTCGTAGCGGTCATCCAGCAGCAGCTCCAGCAGGCCGTCCTTGGTGCCGATGTAGTGCAGCAGCCCCGCCTGGGTGATGCCGACGGCGTCGGCCACCTCCTGCAGCGACAGCCCGTTGAACCCGTGCTTGGCCACCATCTCGGTGGCGACCTCCACGATCTGCTCGCGCCGCTCGGCTGCGGTCATGCGGTGGCGTTTGGTGGAGGACGATGGCGGCATGTGCCGATCCTACTGGGCGGCCCACTGCCCCGAGAGTGGGGCAAGCGCTCCCGCAGCGCCGACGGCGCTAATACGGATCGCCAAGACTGCGGGGTTC
>NZ_PIZC01000057.1:0-12007 GCF_019325145.1 Actinomyces sp. 594 | reverse complement strand
CGGCCGACCGGGGTGTTCGTGCCCCGGTCGGCCGCGCTGGGTTGTGCTCAGCGCACCGAGCGGATCGCCAGGATGGAGAAGCAGCCGACGACGGCGCAGGCGATAGACACGGGGAACACCAGCGTGTACGCGCCGGTGGCGGTGACGATCGCGGAGGTGATCACCGGTCCGGACATCTGGCCCAGAGTGGTGGAGACGTTGAGGATGCCCAGGTCCTTGCCCGCAGTCTCGGGATTGGGCAGCACGTCCACGTTCAGGGCCTGATCCACGGAGCTGTACACCGAGTAGCCGAAGCCGGCGATGAAGGCGAACAGGTAGATGCCCGTAGTGGTCGGCATAATCCAGGGCATGGCAACTCCCAGGGCGAAGCACAGGGAGGCCATGACTACCGGCACCTTGCGGCGGTGCAGGAGGTCGGAGAGCGGGCCGCCGATGAAGCCGCCGATCAGGCCGACCACGAGCGTGATGGTGGACATCAGTGTCACGGTGGCCGCGGACTGCGTGGTGGACAGGCCCAGGTAGTCCTGGATGATGTACAGCTGGTAGGCGTTGATCATCTGGTAGGACACCAGCATCGTGAAGCGGCCTATGAAGGCCTTCCAGAAGTCGGCCGCCCCGTGGATCGGCGGGATGAAGGAGACCAGCAGGTCCTTCAGGGTGCCGGCGTCTGAGGCCTCATTCACGGAGGACCGCTCCCGCGGCCACACCAGAACGGCGAAGATGCCGGCGATGCCCATCAGGATGCCGCCGAGGGTGAAGCCGGAGACGGCGGCGCCGGACTCGGAGATGAAGCGGGCACCGACGATTGCGCCGATCGGGTACCCGATGGAGGCGCCGACTCCCCAGAAGGTGGACATGGTGCCGCGGATCGTCTCGGGCACGCGGTCGGACAGCACGGCCACTGCCGGGGCGAGCATCATGTTCAGGCCCACCATGCACACGCAGTACACCAGGGTGATTAGGCCGGCGTTGGTGAGGATGCCGATGGCGAACAGGCACAGGCCGCCGAGTACGCCGCCGCTGATGACCCAGGGGCTGCGCTTTCCGAAGCGGGAGCGGGTGCGGTCGGACAGGTTGCCGAAGATGAGGTTGGAGAACAGTGACACTATGGCGGTCACCGCGGAGATGGTGCCGAGCAGGGCGGTGGGGTTGTCGACGCCGATGTCCTTCAGGCGTTGCGGCAGCAGGACTGCGGCGATGGTGTTGAGGCCGGTCGCCCAAAGCAGGGAGATGCAGAGGAAGCCGATGCCGAAGCGCACCATCGCGCTTCGTGGCAGCGGCAAGCCGGTGTCGGGTGCGAGGTTGGATGGGGTCGAGGTGTCATTCTCGGTGGCGTGCGCGGGCTGCTGTGCCATGTGCGTGGGCCCTTTCGTCGAACGGCTGTGTTCGCCAAGGCGAGTTACTTACTATTTAGTAAGTGCGACAGTGAGACTAACCGCCGGGGGATGGCCTGTCAACCCGCAAGCGCGGGCGTACGGTTCGCCCTACGCGCTGGCACACGGGTGTGCCGGTGAGCTCCCGTGCGCTGGGGAGGCCGCGCGAGTCGCCGGATTTCACAGCGGACGCTAACCGTCGTCGGCGCTCGCATGGGGAAGTCTTGACCCATGCGCCTGACCGACGACCTCAAGGACCTCGCCTCCGTCCCGGCCTTCCGGACCCTGCTGGGGGTGCGCCTGGTCTCGCAGACCGGCGACGGCATGGTGCAGGCGGGCCTGGCCACCCTGTTCTTCTTTCAGCCGCAGAACATGACCAGTGCCGCGGGCGTGGCCGCGGCACTGGTGGTCATGTTGCTGCCCTTCAGCGTCGTCGGCCCCTTCACCGGGCCATTCATCGACCGCTGGCGGCGTCGGCAGACCCTCCTGTACGGCAATCTGGCGCGCGCCGGCGTGATCGCACTGACCACGCTGGCGCTGCGGGCCTGGGGCATAGGACCAGCCGTGTATGTGCTGGTGCTGGTGGCGCTGGGCATCAACCGCTTCCTGCTGTCGGTGCTGTCGGCCGGGCTCCCGCAGATTATCGACCACCGGCGGCTGCTGACCGCCAACTCGATCGTGCCCACCCTGGGCGGCGCGGCCACCGCGCTCGGCGCGGTCATCGGCTTCGTGCTGCGGCTGGCGCTGCCGGCTGGGACCGCGCAGGACACCGCCAGCCTCTTGAGCGCCATGGTGCTGTACGTGCTGGCCGCCGGGGTGGTGACCCGGCTCGGCGCGGGACAGCTCGGCCCGGATAGGCCCGCCGACGACGGCCTAGGCGTCGCGCTCGCGGCCACCGCGGGCGATCTCGTCAACGCGGTGCGCTACCTGGTGCGCCGCGGCACCCCCGGCCTGGCACTGACCACCATGGCGCTGCACCGCTTCGTGTACGGCATGCAAGTGATCACCATGATCCTGACCGCCCGCAACCTGCTCGCCGCCCCCGAGGACGCCGACACGGGGCTCGCCATCTTCGCCACCCTGATGGGGGCCATGGTCGCCGGCCATGGCCTGGCGGTGGTGCTCACCCCCCTGGCGCATGAGCGTGTGGCGCCGTCGACCTGGATCGTCATGTGCCTGCTCGGCGGCAGCATCGGGCAGCTGCTGGTTGTGGCCACCTACCGGCAGGCCGTCATGACCGCGGGGATATTCATCTTCGGCGTGGGCGTGCAGGGCGCCAAGATCGCCGTCGACACCATCGTCCAGGGCGACACCGCCGACGCCTACCGCGGGCGCGCCTTCTCCATCTACGACGTGCTGTTCAACACCGCAGAGTGCGTGGCGGCCGGCGCGGCCGTGCTGGTGCTGCCCGACGTCGGCTGGTCACGGGCGGTTCAGGTGACCCTGGTGGGCTTCGTGTGGTGCGTGGCGCTGGCCTACCGGACTGGTGTGCGGGCGCTGGGCGACCGGCCCCGCGAGGTGGCCGACCTGCCGGGTCTGGGGTGAGGCCCGCATAGGACAGGTCAATAGGTGCGCAGGGGTGGCCTCAACGTGACCTTTGCGAGACACTTGAGGGGTGAAGCGTGTTCTTGTGACCGGCGGCGGCGGGCACCTCGGGTTGAACCTGCTGCCGCGGCTCGCGGCAGCGGGCTGGCAGGTACGGGCCATGGAGCCGCACCCTCCGGGTTCCGACGCCGCCCCGCCAGTCGGCGTCGAGTGGGTCACCGGCTCCGTGCTGGACCCCCGGCAGTTGCATGAGGCCATGGAGGACTGCGACGCCGTGGTCCACCTCGCCGCGCGAGTCACCCTGTGGCGCCGCGACCCCGCGGCCTGGCAGCTGAACACCCGCGGCCCGGCGCTGGTGGCGGCCGAGGCCCGGCGCCGTGGCATACGCATGGTGCACTGCTCCTCAATCCACGCCCTGGACTGCTCCACGGGGGGAGTCATCACCGAGACGACGCCACTGGCGGGCGCGGGCCGCCCGCTTTACGACCGCTCCAAGGCCGTCGGTCAGCGGGCGGTGCTGGCCGAGGCGGCGCGGGGCCTGGATGCGGTGATCTGCCTGCCCACGGGGATCATCGGCCCCGTCGATCACGGATCGCGCGTCAACTCTCTCATCCTTGCCGCGGCGCGGGGACGCCGGACGGCGACGCTTGCGGGCGGCTTCGACTGGGTGGACGTGCGGGACGTCGCCGCCGGTATCGCCGTGGCGCTCGACTGGGGCAGGTCGGGACGCTCCTACCTGCTGAGCGGCATACGCGCGCAGCTCGTGACCGTGATGTCCCTCGGAGCGGTGCTGGCCGGTCGACCTCCGCTGCGCCTGGCGCTCCCCCTGGAGTGGGCGCGGCCGCTCGCGCCCCTCGGGGAGGCGGTGGGTAGTCGGCTCGGCACCGACGTGTTCACCCCGGCCACGCTCGGCGCCCTTGCCGACAACCCAGCGGTCTCCAGTAGGCGTGCCCGCGAGGAGCTTGGTCTTCTGCCCCGGCCCCTGGCGATGACCGTGCGGGACCTGCTCAACTCGGCGGGTATTGAGACAGTCGCCTGAGCGCTGTGCGTCCGGCAGGGTCGCGCTGGCGCGCCCACTCGCATTACTCCGAGGCGCCGATGTTGAAGATCCAGCGCAGACCGAAGGGGTCGACGAGCACCCCGTTGAGGTCTCCCCAGGGCGTCTCCTCCAAGGGCTCGGCTACCTGTGCGTTCCGGGACAGGCCCTTCCAGCAGGCGATTAGGCGCTCGCGCTCCTGCCCGTTCAAGCACAGGGCGACGGCGGAGCCCACCTGCACCGGCGCCTCTGACAACGGTCGGTCCGTCGCGCGCAGCACAAAGCCGTCCGATGTGCGCAGCACGCCGTAAAGCACGTCCTGCTCGTGGCCCGGTTCGGCGGGAACCTCCCAGGCGGCGAAGGTTTCAATGTCCAGCTCTCCGCCCAGGGCTTCGCGGTAGTAGGTGAGTGCCTGGCGCGC
The DNA here is from genome assembly GCF_019325145.1 of Actinomyces sp. 594. Classification (NCBI taxonomy): domain Bacteria; kingdom Bacillati; phylum Actinomycetota; class Actinomycetes; order Actinomycetales; family Actinomycetaceae; genus Actinomyces; species Actinomyces sp. 594. The sequence goes on along the minus strand of NZ_PIZC01000057.1, from coordinate 7,632 downwards.
CTGTCCGGCGAAGCTGATATAGGCACTGAGGTCGGCTTTCATCGCGATCTCCTTCTGCGACTGTATTCGGTGGCGGCCGGGACTGCGGGCAGGGCCCGCCGTCACCGGCTAGGCTCAAGTCTGAAACGAAAAACCAGACATCTTCTGTCATGGATGGGGAGGGCAGATGCGCGCGGATCGGCTGCTGCGCATGATCTGGATGCTGAGCGGGCGCACCGCGCCGACGCCGGCCGCCGAGCTCGCCGACTACCTCGAAGTCAGCGTCCGCACGGTCATGCGTGATGTCGAGGCCCTGTCAGCGGCCGGCGTCCCGGTCTACACGCAGCAGGGGCGCGGCGGCGGAGTGAGCCTGCTGCCGCACTGGCGCCCGGACCTGCTGGGGCTGGATGAGGATGAGGCCCGGGCGCTGGCCACGGTCGTCTCGCTAGCGGGCGCCGGTGCCCTGGGTCTCGACGACGCCGTCGGCCGGGCGCTCGACAAGGTTGCCGTCTCCGCGGCCGGACGGGGATCATCCGAGAGCTCGGGAGACGTGCTGTGGTTCGGATCCCGGGTGGTCATCGACCCCGAGGGGTGGTTGCCCGGCGTCGGCGGGAGACCGTGGCTTAAGAAGGCACTGGCGGCGGTCGAGCACGGACGTAGCGTTCGCTTCCGGTACACGGCGGGCGAGTCGGGCAGGATCCGCGAGGTGGTCATCCCGGCCCTGGGTCTGCTGTGTGCCGGCTCCGACTGGTACCTGGTGGGACGCTCGGAGCACGGGACCCGTTTCTTCCGCCTGGACCGCATTGACGATTTGGAGACATGCGAGGCCGACGGTGCGGAATCGTGGTCGGCCTCGGCGGGGTCGGAGGACGGGTCCGGCAAGTCGACCGGCTTCGGGAGGGTCGCAGTTGCAGGCGCCGCAGAACCTGTAGACGTCCAGTTCGATCTACTCGCCGAGTGGCATGCCGCCCGCGAGCGCTTCCGCTCCCGGTTTCATCCTCTGCCCGCGCTCCTGGAGGTGCGGCCTGCCGCCCTAGGCCGGTTGCGCAGCCTGGTGAAGGCGGAGGTGATCGAGGGTGGCGGGGAGCAGACGGATATCGCCGTCGTCGATGGCGAGACTCCTGCGTCCACGGGAGGAGACCGCCCACCCTTGCGGGCGCGCGTGGTCTTCGCCGATGTCTCCCACGCCCTGGAGGCGCTGCCCCGCCTGGCAGGGGACGTGCGCGTGCTTGAGCCGCGTGACCTGCGGGCGCGCATGCGTGGGCTGGCCGCGCGGTTGCTGGCCGATTATGCGGATCAGGATGAGGCGGAGTGAACGGTGGCACCAACCACCCCTGACACCACCATTTCGGCACGTCGCTTCTACCGGTCTCGGTGTGTTACAAGTGCCGGTCTCGGTGGTGGAGGGCGGGCGGTCAGTACTCTGGGTTGCGTAGGCGCGCCCGGCGCACCAGCTTGCGCAGCTCATCGACCCACAGCACCAGCGAGGCCATGGCCACGGCCACCGCCCAGTGCACCAGGTCCAGGCTCGCAGTGGAGAACGCTGCCTGCAGCAGCGGCACCTCCACCACCGCCACCTGTAGCACCACGCCCAGGGCGATCGCGCCCCACAGCCACTTGTTGACCAGCAGGTGCCGGAAGGCGGAGACCGTCTCCGAGCGGGAGTTGACGGTGTTGAACAGCTGCGCCAGCACCAGGGTGGTGAAGGCGGCGGTGCGTGCGGTGGTCAGGTCGTCCACGCTCAGGGAGGTCTCGATCAGCCCGCCGGGCAGGAAGATGTCGAGTGTGCCGAGCGTCGCGGCCGCCATGACGGCGCCCACCAGCAGCACTCCGCGCCACATGGCCCCGTCAATGACCCGTTCGTCAGGCCGGCGTGGCGGTCGCCCCATGACGTCCTCCACGCTCGGGTCCACACCCATCGCCAGGGCCGGCCCGGAGTCGGTGACCAGGTTGATCCACAGGATCTGCGTGGCCACCAGTGGCAGCACCACCCCGGACTCGCTGTGTCCGGTCAGCCCGATCACGCCGGCCAGCACTACCCCGCCGAAGACGGTGAGCACCTCACCCATATTGGATGAGAGCAGGTAGCGCAGGAACTTGCGGATGTTGTCGAAGATCCGGCGGCCCTCCCGGATGGCCGCCACGATGGTGGCGAAGTTGTCGTCCGCCAGCACCATGGTGGCGGCCTCCTTGGTGACCTGCGTGCCGGTCACCCCCATGGCCACGCCGATATCGGCGGAGCGCAGGGCGGGAGCGTCGTTGACGCCGTCGCCGGTCATGGCCACCGTCTGCCCCTGCGCCTTTAGGGCCCCGACGATCCGCAGCTTGTGCTCCGGCGCCACCCGCGCGTACACGTTCACCCTCCCGACGGCGTCCGCCAGCGCGGCGTCATCCATGCCGGACAGCTCCCGGCCGGTGAGCACGCGGGCCCCGCGCGCGGCGATGCCCAAGTCGGCGGCGATACGTCCGGCGGTGGCGGGGTGGTCGCCGGTGATCATGAGTACGCGCACCCCGGCCCGGTGTGCCTCGGCGACGGCGGCGGCAGCCTCCGGGCGGGGAGGGTCGATGATTCCGACGACGCCGGCCAGTGTCAGCCCGTGCTCCAGGTGGTCGAAGACGCCGTCGGTCCCCGCCGTGGCGACGGCGGCCGCCTCGTCGGCGTCCAGGTCCCGGTAGGCCACCGCCAGGGTGCGCAGGGCCCGCCCGGACATGTCTGCGATATGCGCGTTGAACTCCGCGCGCGCAGCCGCGTCCAGGGGCTGGTCGACCTCGCCCACGCGCACCCGGGTGCAGCGCTCCATGAGCACGTCGGGGGCGCCCTTGGCCATCAGGATGGTGGTGCCGTGCTTGGCGTCGGTGTACAGCACGGACATGAGCTTGCGCTCGGAGGTGAAGGGCACCATGCCCACCCGGGTGAAACGGCCCTCGCGACTGCCCTGCGTGCCGAGCTTGCGCTCCGCCACCAGGAAGGATCCCTCGGTGGGGTCGCCGACGACGCTCCAGACCCCGGCATCCTCGGCCAGCTCGGTGTCGGAGGCCATGGCCCCGCCGGACAGGACCACGGTGACCTCCTCGCGCAGCGCGCCCGCCAAGGGCTCGTCGTCGGGGTGCCCGTCACGGTCGGCGTCGGGGGCTACGTCTCCGTTGGGCTCGTAGCCGATGCCGGTGACCACGGTGGTGCCGGAGGCGGTGACCACCTCCTGGATGGTCATCTCGGAGCGGGTCAGGGTGCCGGTCTTGTCCGAGCAGATCACCGAGGCCGAGCCCAGGGTCTCCACGCTGCTGAGCTTCTTGACCACCGCCTGGTGCAGCGCCATCCGCTGCACGCCCAGCGCCAGCACCACCGACAGGATCGCCGGCAGCCCCTCCGGCACGGCCGCCACCGCCAGCGATACCCCCAGCAGGAGGGCGTCGATGAAGGACTGCGCGTCCCGCTCGGGCGCGAGTGCCAGCAGGGTGGCCACCACAATCACGGCGATGACCACCACGATGCCGCCGAGCAGCTTGGACACCCGGGTGATCTCCTGCTCCAGGGGCGTGTCCTCGTCCTCGACGGCGTCGAGCATGCGCGCGATGGCGCCCATCTCGGTGGCGCCGCCCGTGGCGGTGACCACGGCCTGGCCGGAGCCCTGGGCCACGGAGGTGCCGCGGAAGACCATGGCGGTGCGGTCGGCCAGGTCGGCGTCCGCGGCCACGGCGTCGGCACTCTTGGAGACGGCGTCGGCCTCACCCGTCAGGGAGGACTCGATCACGCGCAGGGAGGCGGCACTCAGCAGGCGCGCGTCGGCGCCCACCTGGTCGCCCTCGCCCAGGATCAGCACGTCCCCGACCACCAGCTGCGCCGAGGGGACGACTACGCGCGCCCCGTCCCGCAGCACCGTGGAGGAGGCCTGGGTCATGGCGGACAGGGCGGCGACGGCGTCGGCGGCCTTGTTCTCCTGCACAAAGCCGAGCACCGCGTTGAGGGTGATCACCGCGAGGATCACCAGGGCGTCCACGGGCACGCCATGCGCGCCCTCCAGCACCCAGGCCACCGCCGAGATGACGATGGCGATGATCAGCAGGTAGACCAGCGGGTCGGCGAACTGGGCGAGGAAGCGCCGCCAGGCCGGCACCGGCGGCTTGCTGGGCAGCTCGTTGGGGCCGTCGGAGGCCAGCCGGGCCGCGGCGTCGGCGGCGCTCAGGCCAGTGGCGGGATCGGTACCCAGGCCGGCGGCGACGTCGACTCCCGGCAGGGCCCACGGGGCCGCTGGCGATTGCGCGGCGGGAGCAGTGGCGGTGCGTGCGCTCATACCCGTATCTCACCAGCGGTGCAGGCGCGGTACCAGCACCGTTCGCCGCGGGCACTGATTCAGCGCGGTCCCATCCCTGTCCCAGCGGCTGCGAAGGCGCCTATGGGCGGTGCCTGGGTGCGCAATGCGCGGAATAGACGCATCTGACAGCCCGAACAGTGGCCCCGGGCGGCCCTGACGTGATGTGATGAAGCCGGATGAAGCTGCGTAGAGGAAGAGGAGCGCATGGCAGACTCCGCGAATCAGGGCGGTGCCCGCCCTACTGGCCGGAAGCTCGCCCAGGCGGCCAACGCCGGGCGGGTCAACAAGCCCCGTAAGAACGCTGTCCTAAAGCCGCGCAACGCCAGGCACCCCGCCACCGCCGCGGTCCGGGCCGACCAGGCGTCCTCGGGGCGGCGTCGGTTTAACTACCCGCGCGCCGGCAAGGGGCCGATTCACCGCTGGCTGCCGAGCTGGCGCTTCCTCCTGGGCAGCTTCCTGCTCCTGATCGTCATGGCGGTGGCGGGCTTCGCCGTCGCCTACGCCATGATCAAGGTGCCCGAGCCCAGCGAGTTCGCCCAGGCGCAGACCACCACCGTTTACTACGCCGACGGCACCACCGTGATGGGCGAGTTCGCGGAGGTGGACCGGGAGATCATCGACGCCTCCCAGCTGCCCGACTACGTGGGCAACGCCGTGGTCGCCTCCGAGGACCGCTCCTTCTACTCCAACAACGGCATTGACCCCAAGGGCATCGTCCGCGCCTTCGTCAACAACATGCGCGGCGGCTCCCTCCAGGGTGCCTCTACGCTGACGCAGCAGTACATCAAGAACTACTACGTCGATACCACCAGCTCATACTCCGGCAAGTTCAAGCAGGCGATCATGGCCATCAAGATCGACCGGGAGATGAGCAAGCAGGACATCCTCGGCTCTTACCTCAACACGGTGTACTTCGGCCGCGGTGCCTACGGGATCGAGGCGGCCTCCGAGGCGTTCTTCGGGCATCCGGCCTCCGAGATGACAGTGTCGGAGTCGGCGCTGCTGGCCGGCATCCTGCCCTCGCCCAGCGCCTGGGACCCCGCCCTGGACCCGGATCAGGCCGCCGCCCGCTGGCAGCGCGTCCTGGACTACATGCTTGAGGACGGCTACATCACCCAGGAGGAGTACGACTCCGCTGAGCTGCCGGAGACCGTGGCCACCCAGACGAAGGAGACCTACGGCGGGCCCACCGGGTACCTGCTGCAGCTGGTGCGGGCCGAGCTCCAGGCCGACGCCGGCATGGAGGCCGAGGACATCGACACCGGCGGCTACAAGATCGTCACCACGATCGACAAGGAGGACCAGGACGCCGCCGTTGCCGCCGTCGAGAACCTGCCCGAGGGCGCCTCGCCGAACCTGCGTGCGGCCCTGGTGTCCATTGACGCCACTACCGGCGGGATTCTGGCCCTGTATGGCGGTGAGGACTACCTGACCAACCAGGTCAACTCCTCCACCGACGCCGTCGCCCAGGCGGGCTCCACCTTCAAGCCCTTCGCGCTGGTGGCCGCCCTGGAGAACGGGGACACGCTCGCGAACGGATACGTAGGCGACTCGCCCATGGTCATCGACGGCGCCACCTTCCAGAACTACCAGAACGTCTCCTACGGCTGGTCGGACTTGGTCAAGGCAACCACCTACTCGATCAACACCACCTACCTCCAGCTCAACCGGGACGTGGACCCGGAGGTCACCAACGAGGTCGCGGTGCGCGCGGGCTATCCGGAGGACACCCTGGGCCTGGACGCCTACGTGCAGAACGTCCTCGGCTCGGCCTCACCCCACACGATCGACATCGCCACCGCCTATGCGACCTTCGCCGCGCAGGGCACCAAGCACCACACCCACATCGTCAACTCGGTCACCAACCCGGCCGGCGCGGTGGCCTACACCGGATCCACCGACGGGGAGAAGGTCTTCTCCGACGACGTCATGGCGGACTCGACCTACGCCATGCAGCAGGTGGTCAATGCCGGCTCCGGGACCACGGCGCTTGCGCTGGGGCGGCCGGTGGCCGCGAAGACCGGATCGTCCTCGGACAACAAGTCGGCGCAGTTCGTCGGCTACACCCCGCAGATCGCCACTGCGGTGACGCTCTACCAGACCGGGGAGGACGGCTCGGAGGAGTCCATCACCCCCTGGGGCTACTACGGCGAGATCACCGGCTCGACGTACCCGGCTGACATCTTCACCGAGTACATGGCCACGGCGCTCGCGGAGCTGCCGATCGAGTACTTCCCCGAGCGCACGGCCGGCTCCTACACCCCCGGTGGCCTGTACGGGACCCCTGCGCCAGTGGCGCCGGTGGAGGAGAGTACGGGGACCGTGGAGCAGCCCACCATGGAGCCCACTGCGGAGCCCACCGAGGAGGCTACGGACGCCGAGGAGGACGATGACGAGGACTCCGGGACCGACCAGCAGAATGAGGGCGATGAGGAGGACACCGACAACGGCGGCACTCTGAACCCGAACGACCAGAATCAAGAGCAGCAGAACCAGCAGGGCGACCAGAACCAGCAGACTGATCAGGGTCAGGGCTGGGGCCAGCAGGGTCAGGGCTATGGTTACGGTCAGGGCCAGGGGCAGGGTCAGGGCTGGGGCCAGCAGGGCGGATGACCTCAACCTCTGCGCGTGTGCCGCGGCTTCTTGGCGCTTGCCGTAGAGCCGGGTGAAGGAGCGTGGCACACCACACGCCGAGTGGCGCCGTCGTCGCCTTTAAGGCGGGCGGCGCCCTCGGGTATGGTGACGGGCGGACTGCCTCGTCGGCGTACGCACCCGCGTAAGCGGCGGCGCGGTCGAACGCATCACCCTCCTGTCACGGAGAGACCGTGACCGCTTCAGACCAGAGGAGGTGGGTACTAAGCATGCGTCATTACGAGATCATGATCATCCTCGCACCCGAGACGGATGAGCGCACCATCGCTCCCACGCTCGAGAAGATGCTGCAGGTCGTCCCCAGCAACGGGGGTACCGTGGACAAGACCGACGTCTGGGGTAAGCGGCGCCTGGCGTACGACATCAAGAAGAAGTCCGAGGGTATCTACGTGGTGGTTGACATGACCGCCACGCCGGAGATCGCCCAGGAGCTCGACCGTCAGCTCGGGCTGAACGAGTCGGTGCTGCGCACCAAGTTGCTGCGCCCCGAGGCCTGAGCGCCTAACCGGAACGGAGACAAGCAATGGCCGGCGATACCGTCATCACGATTATCGGGAATCTGACTGCGGACCCCGAGATGCGCTTCACGCCCTCGGGGGCGGCGGTCGCCTCCTTCACCATCGCCTCCACCCCGCGCAGCTTCGACCGGCAGGCCCAGGAGTGGCGCGACGGGGAGACCCTGTTCATG
>NZ_PIZC01000056.1:0-1910 GCF_019325145.1 Actinomyces sp. 594 | reverse complement strand
CCCGCTCCCAACCGTCCCAAAACCCATGAGACTCAACCGTCCCAGAAGTCATGAGACTCAACCGTCCCAGAAGTGTGGAGACAGCACAGTGGCGTCGGCATCGTAGACCTCGCCGAAGGTGAAGAAGTCCGGGTTGGTGGCCTCGGCGTGGGCGTCGATGGCGGCGGTCCAGGCCTGCCAGAACTCGTAGTTGACGTGCTTGACGGTGTCGATGCGGAAGCCGTCCACGCCGAAGTCCATCCAGGCGGTGTAGACGTCCTCGAAGGTCTGCTCGACGATCGGGTTCTCCGTCATCAGGTCGTCCAGGCCCTGGAAGTCGCCCATGGTGGTGGACTCCCCCGTCCAGGTGGAGTCGCCGCGGTTGTGGTACAGGGTGACGTCGTTCAGGACCTCGGGGATGACGTCGCCGTTGCGCACGGGCGTGTAGGGGAAGGAGGTGGCGGCGTCGAGGGTCGGGAAGTCTTCCTGGCCGGCCAGGGCGGAGATGTCGACGACGTTGCCGGCGGCGTCGGTGTATGGCACGTCGGCGGTCTCGACGTAGGAGTAGGTGCCCTCCTCGTAGCTGATGAGGTCGGCGGTGTGGTTGGTGATGATGTCCAGGTACAGCTTCATGCCGCGCGCGTGGAGGGCGTCGCGCAGCTGTGCGAGTGCCTCGTTACCGCCCAGGTGGGGGTCGATGGAGGTGAAGTCGGTGATCCAGTAGCCGTGGTAGCCGGCGGAGGCGTCCGCCCCACTGCCCTGGACGGGCTGGTTGGTGAAGGAGGGGGTAAGCCAGATGGCGGTGGTGCCCAGGCCTTGGATGTAGTCCAGGTGGTCGATCAGTCCCTGGATGTCGCCGCCGTGGTAGTAGCCCTTGTCGGTGGGGTCCAGGCCGGTGATGTCGCGGCCGCCGGTGAGTCCGCCGGCGTCGTTGGAGGTGTCGCCGTTGGCGAAGCGGTCAGTGAGAACGAAGTAGAACTGCTCAGCCGTGCCCTGGCGCACCGGGGCGGCGGCCAGGGCGGCGTCGGCGTCGGTGTAGTCGCCGGTCAGGTCGGTGGAGACCAGCCCAATGCGGTGGTTGTCCTGGTTCCAGGTGAAGGTGAGCTCGGCGTCGCCGGCGAGGGTGAGGGGGATGTTGTCGGCGCCGCCGTTCTTGCCGTAGGAGGTGTCCCAGGAGTCGTTCAGGGCGACCTTGATCTCGTAGGCGCCGGCGGGCACCGTGGCGGTGTACTCCCAGGTGCCGTCGCCGTCGACGTCGGTCAACTCGGTGGCGTCGCAGGCGGGGTCCCAGTCGGCGCTGCAACCGAGCTCATCCTGCAGCGAGCCGACCAGCGCGACGGATGCGGGGGCCGTCTCGTCGGCGACGGCGGCGGCGGGTTGCGCGGCCAGGCCTATGGCTCCGGCGGACAGGGTTAGGGTGGTCGCGGCGACGGCACCGAGGGCGCGAGAACGCCGATGCCACCCGACATGCAAGTCTTGCAAGCGCACGAGGACTCCTTCGTCTGAGTTCCCCTGCCCACATCTTGGCGGGTAGAGCGGGATATGTCCGGATCCAAGCCGATCGGACGGGGATGCGCCGAGCCTACGGCACGAAACCACAACCTGCAACTACTGCAACCATTTCACCCGCCTTTCACGCCGAGACCGGCACTTGTGACACGCTGAGACCGGCACTTGTGACGCATCGAGACCGGTACTTGTGACGCATCGAGACCGGTTCTTGGTGTTTGAGGGCGTGTGGGCCTGAGGGCTCGTGCGCTGGCGCGACGGTTCGTGCCTTCGCGTCAGGGTTCGTATGTTCTGGTCGGCGGTTCGTACCTTCTTGTGACGGTTCGGCACCCAGGGGTACTGTGCTGTCTCCACACTTCTGGGACGGTTGAGTCTCATGACTTCTGGGACGGTTGAGTCTCATGGGTTTTGGGACGGTTGGG
>NZ_PIZC01000055.1:58232-76974 GCF_019325145.1 Actinomyces sp. 594 | reverse complement strand
GAGCGCCGGGGCCTCGGCCGGGACGGCGGCCGGCGGCTCGGCTGCGGCGGCGGGAGCGGACGGGGCGGCGGCAGCCGGCAGCGCGGCCACGACGCCCGCCAGCACGATGCCCAGGAGGGCACCGCGGCGTCGTTTCTGAGACGGACGAATCATTCAGTCCTCCTGCGTGTTGTCAGCGGGGCGGATGGGGTTGAACTCGGGGATGCGCTCACCTACACCGGTCAGCGCCGCCATGGCGGCAACTGTGCGGGCGCAGGCGTGTCCGTCGCCATAGGGGTTGGCGGCGCTGGCCATCCCGGCATAGGCGCCGGCGTCGTCCAGCAGGCGTCCCACGGAGTCGACGATGGCCTGCTCGTCGGTGCCTACCAGCTTGGCGACACCGAAGCTGATGGCCTCAGGGCGCTCGGTGTTCTCGCGCATCACGAGCACCGGCTTGGACAGCGCCGGCGCCTCCTCCTGCACACCGCCGGAGTCCGTAAGCACCAGGTGGGCCCGGTTCATGAGCGTGCAGAACTGCCCGTACGGCAGCGGCTCGGTGACGACTACGTTGTCCAGGCCCTCGATGTGGGGCAGCAGGGCCGCGCGCACCTTCGGGTTGCGGTGGGCCGGCAGGACGATCACGTCGGCAGGATGGCTGCGGGCGATACGGGCGACGGCCCGCCCGATGCTGTGCATGGGCTGCCCCCAGGACTCACGGCGGTGCGCAGTCACCAGTACTATGCGTCGTCCGGGATCGGCGGTAGCTTGTGAGAGCGCGGGGTCGGTGAAGGGCGTCGGCTGTTCCACGGCCTGCAAGAGGGCGTCGATGACCGTATTACCGGTGACTACCACCGCGGCAGGGTCGGCGTTCTCCCGCAAAAGGTTGTCGCGGGCGACGGTCGTGGGGCACAGGTGCAGCGTGGCTATCTGCGAGAGCAGACGCCGGTTGGCCTCCTCAGGGAACGGCGAGGCAATGGATCCTGTGCGCAGGCCCGCCTCTACGTGGGCCACCGGCACGTGGTGGTAGAAGCCGACCAGCCCGGCCGCGAAGGCGGAGGTGGTGTCACCCTGCGCGGCGAGCAGATGCGGCTGGTACTCCTCAATGGCGCGCTCTACCCCTTCGAGCGTGCCGACGGTCACCTGGGTGAGGGTCTGGCCCTGGCGGTGGATATTCAGGTCCGTGTCCGGCGTGATGCCGAAGAAGTCATTGACCTGATCGAGCATTTCTCGGTGCTGACCGGTAACTACCACGATCGGCTCGAAGCGCTCGTCGTGCTGCAGGGCACGCACGAGCGGGGCCATCTTGATGGCCTCCGGCCGCGTGCCGTATACGAGCATTACCCGTGGCCTCGCGCCGGTGACGGAAGCGGTGGATGCGGCTGCGTTCATTACACTCCTTAGGTGATTCAGGGACTTGCCCGTAAGTAAGCGGTACGGGTGCTTCAGGGGGTTGCCGGGCTTACGGTGACATCGACCGTCGCGTCTTCGGTGTAGGCAGCTACCGAACCGCGCAGATAGGGGGAATCGGTGTCTGTTACGGTCACCAGGTCCCGGCCGTCGACAGTAATCACAGCAGTCATTACTCCGGCCGAAGTGGTGTCAATTCTGATTTTCAGTCTATGCGCCTCACCCACCGCGAATTTAGGCGTGCTGCCAGAGGCCAGGAACTGCTGCTTACCGGGGTAGTCCGGATTCTGCTTGGACACCTCCCACCCGTTGGGCTTGAGCACCACCGCGTAGAAGTGGTCATTGTCCTGATAGCTCCACAGCAGCCAGGCGACCTCCCACGGATTGGGCGAGCTTCCCCGGCGCAGCTGGGCGCGCGTGCGCAGTGTCGCCTCCAGGCCCGTCACGCGCCCCTGCGCCACCGAGACGGCGCTTGAGGTGGCCAGGCCGGCATGCGTCTCATCGGGGCGGGTGGCAGGAGCCGGGCTGAGCCGCACCGTCTGGCCCTCGCAGGCGGCGGTACCGTACCCGTCAAAGACCAGGCGCCAGCTGGAGCAGTTCAGGTTGTCCTCCTTCGCGAAGCAGACCGCGGTCAGCGTCGCGGCCACCGCGACTACCACCAGCACGGCCACAAGCCTTGCCGCGCGCCCTAGCCGCCTAGGGCCGACTGCCCCGGTCATGCCCCTGCCTCCGCAGCGGCCTGGCCGACGAGGGCACCTGGAGCGCGGGCCGCCTCGCGGGCGGTCTTGGCCCAGCCCGAGCGGCCGACGAGCTCGCGTGCGAGCGCACGCCACCCGTAGATACCGGACAGCAGACCGTAAACCACAAACACGTGGCACCAGGCTATGCACCGCAAGGGCCCCGTCCCCTCCTGCCGGACTCGGCGCCAGTACACGAGGGCGTACAGATATGACGGCCCGAAGGCGAGCAGATAGGCACTCGGCGCCCACGCCCACGACTGCGGCACGCCCCAGGCGAGGTTCATGCCGAAGAGCAGCAGCATCAGCAGGAAGGACGCCGGCAGCAGGGATCCAGCAAGCAGGAGGTACGGGCTCAGAACCTGCCAGAGCGTATCCGCGCGCGCACGTCCGCGCAGCTCGCGGGCTACAAACCCCAGCAGTGCGCGCGCCTGCAGATTGCCCTGGAACCAACGCGTGCGCTGGCGCACAAGCCGCCGCAGGGAGGTCACACCCTCCTGATGTACCGCGGCCTCGCCCCGGTACTCGTTGACCCACCGGGTGCCGTTGAGCCGGATGCCCAGGTCGAAGTCCTCGGTCAGGGAGCGCGTCCAGGGCTTGGTACCCAGCGCGTCGAGCGCGGAGAGCCGCACGAATTGGGCGTTACCGCCCATGCCCACACTGCCGAGGCGGCGACGCCCCTGCTGATATATCGCGGTGAAGGTCACGAACTCGATGTCCTGCATACGGGCCAGCAGGGAGGCACTGCGATTGGAGATGCGTACTCCGAGCTGGACCGCCCCGATGTCCCTCGTCGCGAAGGCGTCGCGCAGGATCTGCCAGGCCGAGGGATCCAGGTGACCGTCGGCGTCTACCACGCCGACGATGACCTGCTCGGGGTCCAGCTCCCGGTATCGCTCTCGCACTACGGTCACAGCCTGGTTCAGGGCTTCACCCTTACCCTGCCGGGCGTCAGGGGGATCGCGGCGCAGTAGGGCGACACGTGGATCATCGAGCGCACGGACAATCTCACTCGTGGCGTCGTCGGAGCCGTCGTCGATGACCAGGACCGACAACTCGGGACTGGGATCGGTCAGGAGCCGACTCACTGAGGGACCGATTACGGACTCCTCGTTGAGGCAGGGCATCAGGACCACGATTTGCAGCGCCCGCACGTCGGCGTCCTTTGCCGAGCGGGAGGAGGCGTCCACGCGGGCGCCACCTCGGGCCGCGCTACGTGCAGCGCCCGTGAGAAATAGTAGATAGCTCAATGCCACTACCACCATCGCAAGGGCGCTAAGAGAGCCAACCAAGTCCAGGTTACGCAGCAGGTCCCCGGCGTACACGGGCATATAAATCCGGGTCATACGCCTACACCGCCGCTTCCAGAGGGAGCCCGCTCGGCAGACAGCAGCGCCTCCGGGCCCGAGGCACCGCCCCCGACCGCAGGGCGCCGGCCGCCGCAGCGGACCCGCACGCCCCCATAGGTATTCAGCGCCAGGAAGAGCAGGGCGATCAGAAGAAATCCGAAGCCCGCCGAATCAAGCAAGACACGGGCTACAGTCTCTAACCAGCCAGCGACTACGCCGGAATCCGATTGGTCGAGAACGGCCACGGATAGTGAGTATTGCATGTCAACTCGTCAGGAACAGAAGGGTCAGGGAGGGGACGGCGCCGACCCCGTAGAGGACGCGCCGGCCCTTGACCCAGACGATAGCACAGGTAGATCGGATTTACCTTCGCGAAATACCTCATATCAGCGCGACCGGCACAACTCGATCCGCCGCTCACCATGGCATTGCATGAGCCACACTAATCCACGTATTGACATAGAAATTCGCACGTCAAATCCGCGCTTTTTAATTCATCGGCGCCTAGCGCGGACCGCCTCACCGTGAGCGGGCAGGTCCTCGGACTCGGCCAGTGCGGACAGCGGCGCGGTCATGGCCGCCAGGGCGTCGGCACCGTACTCAATGACCTGCACGGGCTTGAGGTAGGCCATAACGCTCAGCCCGGCGGCGAAGCGCGCAGTACCGCCGGTGGGCAGGACGTGGTTGGAGCCGGCCAGGTAGTCGCCCAGCGGGACCGGCGAGTAGGGCCCGACGAAGATGGCACCGGCATTGTGGATGCGGCGGGCCAGAGCGGCGGCTGCGGCCGCGTGAATCTCCAGGTGCTCAGCTGCGTAGGCGTCGGCGACCTGCACGGCCTGGTCGAGGTCACGCACCAGCACGATGCCGGACTGCTTTCCGGTCAGGGCGGTTTGGGCGCGCCCGCGGTGTCGGGTGGCGTCCAGGCGGCGAGCCAGCGCGGTATCCACGGCATCGGCCAGGGGCGCGGAGTCGGTGATCAGCACGGAGCCGGCGTTGGGGTCGTGCTCCGCCTGGGAGAGCAGGTCGGCGGCGACGTACTCGGGGTTGGCCCCCGCGTCGGCGATGATGGCGATCTCGGTGGGGCCGGCCTCGGCATCGATGCCGACCACGCCGCGCACGGCGCGCTTGGCGGCAGCCACGTACACGTTTCCGGGCCCGGCCACCACATCGACCGGCGCGCACAGGGTGCGCCCGTCCTCCCCACCCGCCAGGGAGTCGGCCCGGTCGACGTCGTCTGCGGCCTCGGCTCCATAGGCGAACATGGCGACGGCCTGGGCGCCGCCGACCGCGTATACCTCCGTGACCCCCAGCAGGGCGCAAGCGGCTAGTACCGTGGGGTGCGGCAGGCCGCCGAACTCCGCCTGCGGCGGGGAGGCCAGGGCGATCTGCTCCACACCGGCCACCTGTGCAGCAACCACGTTCATCACCACGGAGCTGGGGTAGACGGCCAGGCCACCGGGAGCGTACAGACCCACCCGACGCACCGGAATCCAGCGCTGGATGACGTGACCGTCGGGGATGATCTCGGTGTCGCGCTCGGTGGGCAGCTGGGCGGCGTGCCCGGCGCGGTTGTGGGCGATGGCCAGCTCCAGCGCCTCGCGCACCTGCGGGTCCAGGCCCTCCAGCGCCTCTTGCAGGGCCGCCGCCGGCACCCGCAGATGGACCGGGCGCACGCCGTCGAAGCGCGCGGCAGCGTCCCGCAGGGCGGCGGCGCCGCGTTCCCGCACGTCCGCAATGGTGGGGGCCACGGACTCAAGGGCGGCGGTGACATCCTGTTCCGCGCGCGGCAGAGCCGCAGCCAGTTCCCGTGCCGGCAGGTTCGGGTCGCGCAGGTCGATGCGGTTGAGCAGCATGGTGGGAGCCTACCGGCTCCGGTAGCGACGAGTGCGCGCGTCATTAATGGCCCCGGCCCAGTTCAGGCCGTAGCCGAAGCGGTAAGCGTTACCGGCTGAGTCGGTGTAGGCCGCGTAGTCGAAGGGCAGGTCCTCGCAATGCGCCTCCACCGCATCCATCGACGCCGGCAACGTGATCGGCAGCAGGCCGCTGGGCTCGTACTCCCCGGCAAGCAGCTCCCAGACCACCGACTGCTGTACGCCGAAGTCGACGACAATCGCGTCTGCGTGGGGCTCCAGCTCGGCCAGCACGGCCGGGTTGTGCATACGCACCACCACGATCACGGGCCGGTCCCCCATCAGCTCCCGGGCGGCAAGGACCGCATCGAGGTCGGTTTCATTGGCGGCCCGGTTGGTCTTGCCGCGATAGGCCCGGTCCCCGGTCTCCCGGAAGTCACCCGCCGCCAGGGAGCGGGCACGGGCCGTGGCAGCGGTGTAGGGGCGGTACTGGAGCGTCAGCGGCAAGTAACCATTGCCGCCGGCCTCGCGGTCGGCCGTCGAATAGGGATTGGACAGGGGTGACTCGATGAAGACGACGGCGGCGTCGGCGTCCTGGGGGTCCGTAACCCGCTCGTAGGGGCAGGCTGCGGCGTCAAGGGGATCGATGTCGCGCGCGGGTTCACCACCGCGCATGAAGCCGGGTTGAGCGTCCACGTGTCGGATGGGAACCCACACGCGCCGCACATCGGCCCCGAGCGGCAGGACGGCGGTACCGGCGGCACGGTGGTTCTTGAGCAGGACCAGGCTGTCACGCTGAGCGGCGCGCGCCGCGGTGGCAAAGGCCTCGCAGCCGACGACCGCGCTGGAGTCAGCGGGATCCAGGTACGGGTTCTCGAACAGGCCCGCCCGGAAGAGCACTCGCAGCAGGCGGGCGGCCGAGGCCTCGAAACGGGCACGCGCCGCAGCCTCGCCGTCGCGAAGGGCCAGGCGCCGGTACGCCTCGATGATCGGCGCGCAGTCGCTGTTGCCGCCGAACTGGTCCACACCGTTGTCAAGGGCCAGCAGGTGGCGGTCGGCCACGTCCAGGTCCTCCACGCCGTAGCAGCGCTGGCCGAAGTGATCGATCTCAGGATCGGGATCGGCGGTGATGCCCCAGTCGGTGCACACCACCCCGTCGAAGCCGGATCGCTCGCGCAGCATGTCGTGGACGATTGCCTGGTGGTAGGAGTTGGCGCGCGGTGTTGAGTCGCCGCCGGTATTGACCACCCGCCCGTCCGGGGTGCGGTAGTGCCAGGCGATCGTGTAGTAGGGCATGACGGCGCCGGCGCAGCCCGTGGGCCCGTGCAGGTGGAAGGCGGCCTCGAAGGCACGCAGGTGCTCCGCCTCATTGCCGCCGGGATACACCGCGAACTTGCCGAAGCCGTAGTGGGCGTCGCGGCCGCCCTCCCCAGTACCGCCGCCGGGCCAGTGCTTGACCATGGCGGACACCGAGGCGCTGCCCCAGCCGGGGTCGCTGGCGGCCGCGGCTACCGCCGGCAGTTCGGCGTCGGCCGGGGTACCCGTCATGCCGAATGCGGCACCGTCCCCACTCGT
Organism: Actinomyces sp. 594; assembly: GCF_019325145.1. Taxonomy (NCBI): domain Bacteria; kingdom Bacillati; phylum Actinomycetota; class Actinomycetes; order Actinomycetales; family Actinomycetaceae; genus Actinomyces; species Actinomyces sp. 594. Next base: position 70,077 of record NZ_PIZC01000055.1, on the reverse strand, counting down.
CGGTGTGGTCTGCATACCGTCGCAGTAGGCCCGGGCGTAATCGGCCACCAGGCCCGAATGCGGACCCCAGGTGTCCTGCAGGCGCATCCAACGCGGGTCGGTGGCGATGTCAATCTGCGGACCCAGCGCGGTGGTGATACCCAGGGCGCGGTACTCGCGGGAGATGATTGCGGCGTACTGGCGCACTCGCTCGGGATCGAACAGTGCCGCCATACCCAGTCCCTCCGGCCAGCGGGAGACGTCGGCGGCCAAGGTGGCGAACTCGGCGCCGGAGGCATCGGCCGCACCGTTGCGGGGATCGCTGGAGGTATTCACCGGCACGCCCAGCGGCTCGGACTCCGCGAGGGCCTGCAGGGCGTTGTTCCAGCGGGCGGCCGTGCCCGCGTCCTGGAGGGTGAAGGCCAGGACGTGACGGATATGATCGGCGGTGAGCATGGCGCGCTGCTGATCGGTCAGCGCCCAGGCGGGCGCTCCCGCCTCCTGGCGGGTGCGCCCGCCGTAGCTGCCGGCGAAGGGTCCGACTCCCGGATTGGGAACGGGCTGGTGGGGCGAGTAGAGCATCAGCCCCGCGATTGCCTCGAGGCTCATCCTGGAGGCGAGGTCGGCGGCGCGCTCCGCGGCGGGAAGCCGCCAGTCCTCGTAGGGCAGTAGCGCTCCGGTGCGGGCCAGGTCCTTGAACAGGTGGCCGTCGGCCTCGAGTATGGGGGCTGAGGTGGTTCCCAGGGTGGGGCCATCCGGTTGCGGGTGCAGCGTGAACACGGGCTCGGCGTAGTCGCCGGCTGCGGATGGAGCAGGGCTGGATTCGGGGGCTGCGTTCACGGGATTCACTGTGGCTCCTTCGCTGCACGGCCGCACGGCAGCGGCCGTGCGGAACAAGCATCGCACGGACGGGGCACATGAGCGGGGCGATCACCAGGGGACATGCGCGGGACGGCCGCCACCGGTACAGGCGCGAGCAGCTGCTTAGGCCTCAGGCGCCTGGCGGTTCCGTCCGCCGGTCGACGATGTGGATGGGCCCCTGCAGCCCACAGTCTCCAAGGGCGGTATCGAGTTCGGCCACCAGCTCCTCCAGGCTGGTCAGCCCCGCCGCCACCTCCGCATGCTCGATCTGAAGCGCGGCGACTCCCCCGAGTTCAAGTACCGGTTCTATGACGAACCGCTCCGCCGCGCCCTCCTGCAGCAGCGCCAGGTCCTCACCGGCCCCGTAAACCACCGTCTGCGCGGAAGGCGGGCCCAGATCAGTGCCAAACAGCGGATCGTGCAGGGACACCTCCATGAACACGGTGCCGTCCTCAGCCTCTAGTCGCTCATGCCCGAGCCGCCGCAGTCCGCGGCAGCATCTTGCGGGCAGCGTTCCCGTGCTGCCATCCGGCCCCGCACCTGTGTAGGCGAAGGCGCGCAGCCCGGAGCGGATGAGCGCATCAGCGAGCGCTCCTATACGCGCATCGGCCAGGGCATCGGTCCGCTCACCGGTTGCGGTCAGGACCAACCAGTCGGACTGCGGCAAAGGCTGCTCCAGGACGAATCCGGCCCCCTCGCCCACACTACGTACCTCCGCAGTCGCCTGGCGGGGGAAGACTCGCACAAAGGCGGTGCGCGGGCCGGCTCGCGTCACCAGCGCAGTGGTCAGGACCAGCCCGGCATCAACCAGCCAGGGCACCCCCGGCGTCGGCCCGGGCGGTTCGTGCTTGCCGCCGGCGGCAGCACCGCTGGCGGCGGAGTCGGGCGAGCGGGAGTTGGTCATGGCGGCACGGTATCGCCGGGGTACGACACGAATCCGGAGGTCTTAAGGGCCGCCGGGCGGCGTCGGGACCGGTGGTCGCGCCTCGACTGGACTCCCGCTTCACGGGCCGCGCCTGCGCATCCCGACCCACCTGTTCCCACAACCCACAGTGAACGTTCACATTCAGGGGTGAATGCGCCTATCATCAGTTCTGCAGCCGACCGTCCGGCGTGAGGATGCGCCCGGCGGTGAGCAGGCGGTAACCGCCTGAAGTGAATGAGCAACGGAGCAACACATGACCCCAGACACCACTGCCACCAGTCTCGACCCGACCAGCACCGCCCTTGGCATTGAGCTCGGCTCCACGCGGATCAAGGCCGTGCTGGTAGACGCCTCCGGCTCCGTACTGGCCGACGGCGGACACACCTGGGACAACGAGCTGGTTGACGGCATATGGACCTACGCGATCGATGCAGTCATCACCGGCCTGCAAAGCGCCTATGGCGAGCTGGCGCGGTGCTACCAGGAGCGCCACGGCGCTCCGCTCACCGAGGTGGGCGCGATCGGCGTCTCCGGGATGATGCACGGCTACCTTCCCCTCGATGCGGGCGGCGAGCCGCTGGTTCCCTTCCGAACCTGGCGCAACACCTTCACCCAGGACTCCTCCCGCACGCTTTCGCAGCTATTCGGGCTCAACATCCCCCAGCGCTGGTCGATCTCGCACCTGCACCACGCCATCACCCACGGCGAGGAGCACGTCGGACGCATCGCCCACCTGACCACCCTGGCCGGCTACGTCCACTACCGCCTGACTGGAAGGCACGTGCTAGGTGTGGGCGAGGCCTCCGGGATGTTCCCCATCGGGCCGGACGGACGAGGCTTCGACGTCGGCATGCTGGCGGACTTCGATCATCTGGTGAAGATGCCCTGGCAACTGGCAGACATCCTCCCCGAGGTCGCGGCCGCCGGGCAGCAGGCCGGACGCCTCACCCCCCAAGGCGCACGCCTGCTGGATCCCACCGGAACGCTCCGCCACGGCATACCGCTGTGCCCCCCGGAGGGGGACGCCGGCACCGGCATGGTGGCAACCAACTCCGTACGCCCCCGCACGGGCAACGTATCGGCGGGCACCAGCGCATTCGCCATGATCGTTCTGGAGCGGCCGCTGCGCAGCCTGGTAGAGCAGATCGATCTGGTGGCCACCCCGGCCGGGGCGCCGGTGGCCATGGCGCACTCCAACAACTGCACCTCGGACCTGAACGCCTGGGTAGAGGTATTCTCCCAGTTCGCCGATGCCATCGGCCATCCCGTCCAACGCGGGCGGCTGTTCGACGTCCTGCTGGGCGCCGCAGCCGCCGGGAATATGGATGACGCCGGGGTCCTGTCCTACAACTTCCTGTCCGGAGACGCCATCGTCTCCCTGCCGGAGGGCCGCCCGCTGACGGTGCGACGGCCCGGGACGTCACTGACCCTGGCCGGCCTGATGCGCTCGCACCTGTTCGCCGCCTTCGCCTCCATGGCCTACGGACTGCAGATCCTCAAGCAGAGCGAGGACGTTCCGATCGACTCGATGTTCGCCCACGGCGGCATATTCAAGACTCCGGAAATTCCCCAGCGGGTACTCGCCGCAGCCTTCAACACTCCGGTGTCCGTGGGGCAGGCTGCCGCCGAGGGCGGGGCCTGGGGGATGGCACTGCTGGCCGGATTCCTGCTCGGCGGCGCGGGGATGACCCTGGAGGAATACCTGGACCACCGCATCTTCGGGGGTCTGGAGGTTCATACCGTCACCCCCAGTGCCGAGGAGGTTGCGGAGTACGCACGCTACCTGGAGCGCTTCATCGCCGCCCTACCGCTACAGCGCGCTGCCGCCGAGGTCTTCTGAGGCTCGCACGGACTTCCACCGTGCCGGCGCCCTCCACGCACCGGTCCGGGAACCAGCCGGGGCCGTCGCGGTCGGCGTTAGTCCCGCGCCCAGTGCTCCCAGCAGGCGGCACGCTCGGGCGCCGCCCAGGCGTCGTCGGGGGTGCCCACCTCTCCCGTGCTGCGGTTGACAACCAGCGCCGGAAGCTGTGGCTCTCCACGCGCAGCGCAGTCATGACCGAGCATGTGCAGCAGTGGCCCCATATGCCGGGGCAGTACCGCGCCTCCGATCAACGCACTGAGTTCGCCGTAGGTCACGACCTCGCGGTGTGCCGCAGCGTCAACAAGCACCTCACGTGAGCGCGCGACCGCATTGGCCAGCCGGGGTGTAAGCGTATGCATTCGCTCCCCCACCGGGTAGCGTTCCCCCACTGTCAGGGCGAGCTCCGGGACGGGTGCGGAGCCCGGTTGACCTGGGCCCAAGGACCGCCCCGCCGCCGCTTTCATGCGTACATACTCGCAAATCACTAGGCAGCTGCGCGAACCCACCGCGTGAACCGGTGCACTGCCGCCGCAACCAGGCCGAGTGCCGTCGTTTGCGCCCGGATCCGTAGCCGCCTGCGCGGCTGCAAGGATAGGGGTATGAGTACCGCTTCCTTCCAGGCGCCCCTTCCGACCGTCGAGATTCGCGGCGAGATCAAGCTCGGCCAGTTCCTCAAGCTAGCCGGCCTCGTCGAGGACGGCTCGCAGGCGCGTATAGCCGTCCAGTCCGGCGACGTCACGGTGAATGGCGCGGTTGAGACCCGGCGCGGTCACCGCCTGGCCGACGGCGACGTCGTCGTCGTGAACCTGCCGACGGGTGCGGCGGGCGCCGTGGTGTCCGCCTCCTGAGTCCCGGGGCCACCGCCGTCAGAGTCGGCAAGCCACACCGCCCACACGCCTTCTCCATCTGGTTCGAGCCTTTGCACCCTGGTGTGCGGGAATTTGCCGCACACCAGGGTGCCAAGGCTCGCAACAGGGCGACGGGCCACTCCTGCCAGATGGCTGACCGACGTCGCCGACATCCACAGATCAGCCTGGCAACACCCGCCCGCGCATCTCATTAACACCCCAGGCGCCGCGGCCCCGGAATCCGTCCCAGGCTATGTCTCATGCAGCCCTACCCCGCGCCCCCGCCCATGCCCCCGATGACCTTCACCTCAGAGCGCACCCGACGCACTTTGCACGCCAGCAGCGACTTGATCCCGATCGATCGCGGTGCCTACGCGCGGCCGCCGGACTCGGCCGCACCGCTGTGGTCGCAACGGCAATACGTGACTCTGGCACGATGCCAAGCAGTGCTGCACGCTCACCCCTCCGCCATCAGTCTCACGCACGAGGCGGCTGCAGTCGTTCAAGGCATCGCCGTTCCCACCGCCGAGCCCGATATCCGGGTCGCCGTACCACGCAACCATTCGCGCACGCGCAAGCTCCTGCCCTCGCAAACGTATGTGCAGCCCACCGGCGAGTACCCGGGCCGACGTGTGTCCGCCATACGATCCACCACCTCCCCTACCCCACGCGAGGTGCAGGTCGTCAGTGGCATGCGAGTGACGACGCCGCTTCGGACCGCTCTGGATTGCGCCTTCGACTTGCCGGCGCTGGATGCGATTGTCGTGGTCGACTCGGCTCTGCGCGCCGTTTGCAGACCCGACCGATTCACGGGTCGCTGCCAGGGAGAGTTGCTCGCCGCCCAGGGCGTGGAACTGCTGCGCGAAATGGTCGAGGCACAGGGGGCGCGGGCAGGGAAGCAACGGGCGCGGGCCGTCGTCGCCATCGCCGACCCCAGGACCGAGTCTCCCGGCGAGAGCGTGCTGCGTGGGGTGGCACATGCCATTGGTCTGCCGGAACCACGGGTGCAGGAGCGTTGGGCCGACGACGTCGAAATGACCGAGTACTTTCTGGACCTGGCCTGGCCCGAGTATCGCATTGCGCTCGAATTCGACGGCTACGGCAAGTATCGCAGCGCCGAGGACGTCCGCAATGAGAAGCACCGGGAGATGCGGCTGCGCAATGCTGGTCGCTGGCAGGTTCACCGCGTCGAGTGGCGCGACCTGCACGATCGAGAGTCCCTCGGGCGCCGTCTAGTGGACTTGTTTCCACCATCCGTAGCACGCCTGACACGACGCCGGAGGGACCTGTGGCTTTAAAACCGTCGCGCTCACGGAGCCACGTACCACTGACACACGCAAAATCCGCATGGTACGAACTTTTGCACCCTGGTGTGCGGCAATTAGTCGTACACCAGGGTGCAAAGGCTCGCAATAGAGCACAAAGGGTCGCAGCAGGCCGCCGTCGTACCCACGGTCCGCGGCAGCGGAACCTCTCAGCAGGACGGGCGTCAGCGCTTGAGGCAGCCGGGTCCGAGCAGCGCCTTGATGTCGGAGTAGAACGCTGCCGAGGCCTCCACGCGCAGGGAGTTGTCCAGCTGCGTGCGTACCTCACGCCCAGGACTCGTCAGCGTCAGCCGTACGGTGGACATGCCCGGATGCTTCTCCAGCACCGTCTTGAACTGCTCGACCAGCGGACCGGTGCAGCGGTTGGTCGGGAGCGTGATCGTAACCGCCTCATGCGTTGCGCTGGACACGTCCGGCACCGTCATCTCCTGCACGTACAGGGCGACCTGACCGTCGCGGCGGTTCAGGCGGCCGCGTAGCGTCACCACCGTGTCCGGCGCCAGCATCGTGGAGACAGTCTGGTAGGTGGAGGGGAAGAAGAGGGCTTCGATGCTGCCACCGAGGTCCTCGATCTGGGCGATCGCCCACAGGTTGCCCTGCTTAGTGGTCTTGCGGGTCAACGAGGTGATCAGGCCGGCAATGGTGACCATGGCGCCGTCGGGCCGGTCGTCGTCCTCAATCAGGTCGGAGATCTCAGTGTCCGCCAGCTTGGCCAGGGCACTTTCCAGCCCGAGCAGCGGGTGATCGGAGACGTACAGGCCGAGCATGTCGCGCTCGTAGGCGAGCTTGTCCTTCTTGTCCCACTCGGGCAGGTCCGGCACCTCCGAGGAGAACACCGGGCCGGAGCCGAATCCGGCGTCGGCGGTGCCGCCACCGTCCCCCATGACGGAGGCGAACAAGTCGAACTGCCCAGCCGCCTCGTTGCGTTTGACACCGATGATCTCGTCAACGAAGTCCTCATGGCAGGCCTGCAGGGCGCGCCGGGACTTACCGAGCGTGTCAAAGGCGCCGGCCTTGATCAGCGAGTCAATGGTGCGCTTGTTGCACACGACCGCCGGCACCTTGTCGAGAAAGTCCTCGAAGCTGGTGAAATCGCCCTTCTCCTCCCGGGCCTGCACAATGGCGTCCACCACGTTAGCGCCGACGTTGCGGATCGCCCCCAGGCCGAAGCGAACATCGTCCCCGACCGCGGAGAACTGGGAGCGGGAGGCGTTGACGTCCGGCGGCAACACCTTGATGCCCATGTGGCGGCACTCGCCCAAGTACACGCCCAGCTTGTCCTTGTTGTCCTTCTGGGAGGTCAGCAGCGCCGCCATGTACTCGGTCGGGTAGTGCGCCTTGAGGAAGGCAGTCCAGTAGGAGACCACGCCGTAGGCCGCGGAGTGCGCTTTGTTGAAGGCGTACTTGGCGAAGGGCACCACCACGTCCCACAGGGCCTTTACGGACTCCTTGGAGAAGCCCCGCTCCACCATGCCGGCCTCGAACTCGACAAACATCTTCTCCAGGATGTCCATCTTCTTCTTGCCCATGGCCTTGCGCAGCGCGTCGGCCTTGCCCATGGAGAAGCCCGCCAGGTCGGTGGCGATCTTCATGACCTGCTCCTGGTAGACGATCAGGCCATAGGTGGTGCCCAGAATCGGCTCCAGGGCTTCCTTGAGCTCGGGGTGAATCGGGGTGATTTCCTGCAAGCCGTTCTTGCGCAGGGCGTAGTTGGTGTGGGACTCCGCACCCATCGGCCCGGGGCGATATAGCGCGCCGACGGCGGAGATGTCCTCGAAGTTGTCCGGCTTCATCAGCCGCAGCAGGGTGCGCATGCCGCCGCCATCCAGCTGGAAGACGCCTAGCGTCTCGCCGCGGGAGAGCAGTTCGTAAGTGGCCTTGTCATCCAGCTCGATGTGGTCGATATCCAGCGGCTCCTTACCGTTGGCGACGATATTGTCGAGCGCGTCGGAGATAACCGTCAGGTTGCGCAGGCCCAGGAAGTCCATCTTCAACAGGCCCAAGTGCTCACACGTCGGGTAGTCGAACTGCGTGATGTAGGCACCGTCCTGCAGGCGCTGCATCATGGGGATGATGTCGGTGAGCGTGTGGCTGGACATGATCACCGCGCAGGCGTGTACGCCCCACTGGCGCGTCATGCCCTCAAGCCCGCTGGCCAGCTCGACGATCTTCTGCGCGTCCGGGTCCTCGGCGTGCAGGTCTCGGAACTGCTGCGCCTCGCCGTAGCGGGGGTCCTCGGGGTTGAAGATCCCCTTGATAGTGATGTCCTTGCCCATGATGGTGGGCGGCATCGCCTTGGTAAGGCGGTCCCCGACGGCGTAGGGGTAGCCCATCACGCGGGAGGAGTCCTTCAGGGACTGTTTGGCCTTGATGACACCGTAGGTGACCACCTGGCTGACCCGGTCGTCCCCATACTTCTGCTTGACGTACTCGATGACCTCATCGCGCCGGCGCTCGTCGAAGTCGACGTCGATATCCGGCATGGAGATGCGCTCGGGGTTCAGGAAGCGCTCGAAGATCAGACCGTGGTTCAGCGGGTTGAGCTCGGTAATGCCCATGGCGTAGGCGACCATCGAGCCGGCGCCGGAGCCGCGGCCCGGCCCCACCCGGATGCCGTGGTCCTTAGCCCAGTTGATGTAGTCGGCCACCACCAGGAAGTAGCCGGGGAAGCCCATCTGCACGATCACGTCGATCTCGTACTCGGCCTGCTTGCGGCACTCATCGGGGATGTTGCCGTGGAAACGGCGGTCCATGCCCTTCCAGCACTCGCTTATGAACCAGGACTCCATGGTCTCCCCCTCGGGAACGGGGAAGACCGGCATGAAGGACGCACCCTCGTCGATAGTCTGGAAGCTGACGTTGCACTGCTCGGCCACCAGCAGCGTATTGTCGCAGGCCTGGGGCATCTCCTTGAACAGGGCACGCATCTCCCGGCCCGGGCGCAAGTAGTAGGTGTCACCGTCGAACTTGAAGCGGTCGGGATCCGAGAGCACTGAGCCGGAGTTGATACACAGCATCGCGTCCTGCACAGTACGGTCCTCCGGCCGCACATAGTGCGAATCGTTGGTGGCCAGCAAAGGGGCATCCAGAATCTCCGAGATGCGCAGCAGGTCCTTGATGACGCGGCGCTCGATGTCCAGCCCGTGGTCCATCAGCTCGACGTAGAAGTAGTCCTTGCCGAAGATATCCTGCAGCTCGCCGGCAGCGCGCAGGGCCTCATCCCACTGCCCCAGGCGCAGGCGGGTCTGCACCTCGCTGGATGGGCACCCGGTGGAGCCGATCAGCCCACTCGCGTAGCGCGACAGCAGCTCACGGTCCATACGCGGCGCCTTGCCCCACTGCCCCTCCAGTGAGGCGTAGGAGTCCAGGCGCATCAGATTGTGCAGTCCCTCGTCATTGCGGGCCAGCAGTGTCATGTGCGTGTAGGAGCCGCGGGCGGAGACGTCGTCGGAGCGCTGGGACTCGTCGCCCCAGAACACACGGGTCTTGTCGAAGCGGGACGTGCCCGGCGTCATGTACGCCTCAACCCCGATGATGGGCTTGATGCCGGCCTGCTTCGCCGCGGCGTAGAACTCATAGGCCCCGAACATGTAGCCGTGGTCGGTGATGGCCAGGGCGCGCTGCCCCAGCCGCTTGGCCTCGGCCACGTAGTTCTTGATCTTGCCCGCGCCATCGAGCATGGAGTAGTCCGTGTGCACGTGCAGGTGGACGAAGTCGTCGTAGGGCTCCTTGCCGTCCGCCTGCTCGCCTGCCGCCTGCACCGCGCTCGCCTCTGCCATGCGGCTCATCTTAGGGGCGCAGGAGCGTGCGGGCCATGTCCTGATGCCAGATGCCGGCGTCCAGGTAGCGCGCGCCGGTGAGCACCCGGTAGCCGCAGCGCCGGTAGAAGCCCATGGCGTGCTCCTGCGCGGAGAGCACCACGGTGACGGCGGCCCGCCCCGCCCCCGGCGCGGAGTCGGGCGGCGTCCCGGGACCGGCGTGCGACGCGCCGTAAGCCATCGGCGAAGTCGCCACGGCCGCATGCTCCAGGGCGGCTCGCTCGACGGCGGCCACCATCCGCGCACCCAGGCCGGTGCCGCGTGCGGTGCGCCGCACAGCCAGGCGGCCCAGGTGCGCCAGCCCGGGGTGGCTGGAGTCGATCAGCAGTCTGGCGGAGGCCAGCGGTGCACCGTCTGCGCCGGAAGCCAGCAGGTGGATCGTGGTCGCATCGAAGTCGCGGGCGTCAATCTCCAGGGCGAGCGGTACATCCTGCTCAATGACGAACACCTCCAGGCGCACGTCCGCCAAGCCGCACCGCACCGTGTCCAGGGCGGGGTCGGCGTCGTCGCCGCGGACCGTAGCGAAGGAGACCGGTTCGACGACGGCGCGCAGTGGCTCGATCTGCAGCGGCGGGTGGCCGGTCGGGACCGGGTCGTGGGGCAAGACTCACCTCCGGGGTGCTGCACGAGTACGGACAGCGTAGCGCCCCTCCCGGCGACCGCTTCTACCGACCTCGGCGAATTCATGGCAGGCGCAGGACCTCCAGGGCGTGGACCAGGTCATCCGGGTAGTCGCTGCGGAAGGTCAGCATGCGACCGGTGACTGGGTGCGCGAGGGTGAGCCGCGTCGCATGGAGCCACTGCCGCTTCAGGCCGGTCTGGGAAGCCAGGGCCGGGTCGGCCCCGTAGGTGGTGTCTCCCACGCAGGGGTGGCCGACGGCGGCCATGTGCACCCGGATCTGGTGGGTACGACCAGTCTCCAGGTGGACCTCTACCAGGCTCGCGTAGGGCATCGCCTCTATGACGTCGTAATGGGTAATGGACTCCCGCCCGCCATCGATGATCGCCATTTTCCACTCGCGCCCAGGGTGGCGGCCGATGGGTGCATCGATCGTGCCCGAGGAGGGATCGAGGTGCCCCTGCACGAGTGCGTGGTAGACCTTTTCAACCGCATGCTCCCTGAAGGCACGCTTGAGCACGGAATAGGCCTGCTCCCCCTTGGCTACGATCATGACACCGGAGGTACCCACATCCAGCCGGGACACAATGCCCTGGCGCTCGGCGGCTCCGGAGGTGGCCACACGCACATGCATGGCTCTCAGGGCACCCAGCACGTCGGGTCCCTCCCAGCCGACGGAGGGATGCGCTGCCACGCCGGCCGGCTTGTCGACGACGACGATGTCATCGTCCTCGTACAGGATTCCCAGGCCGTCAACCGGAGTGGGTGCGGGCCGCACCGGGCGGGGATCGGGCAGGTCAGCCTCGATCATGGCGCCCATATCCAGGCGCAGGGACTTGTCCGCCGGGGCGCCATCGACCCGGATCCTGCCGGCGGCGCACAGGGCTTCCACCCTGGAGCGGGACAGCCCTGTCATACGCGCAAGCGCCACGTCGACTCGCTGCCCGGCCAGCCCGTCCGGAACCGGCAGCAGCCGCAGGCTCATGCCTCAGCCTCCGCATGCCGACCCCGACCGGCACCGGCGCGAGTGCCATCCAGCTCGAGGCCCCGCAGGGACAGCACCATGATCACGACGGCTGCCACCACGATAGCGATATCGGCGATATTGCCCACGAACCAGCCGCCGTAGTCGATGAAGTCCACTACGTGTCCGCGTAGGACACCGGGAGAACGCACCAGCCGGTCGATGAGATTGCCCACCGCGCCTCCCAGTACCAGACCCAGCGCCGCCGCCCACCAGGCCGATCCCAGCCGCCGCGACATGCGGGCGACCGCAACCGTCACCGCAATGGCGATCAGGCCGAAGATCCAGGTCTGCCCGGTGGCGAAGGAGAACGCGGCGCCGGGATTGCGCACCAGCACCAGGGTCAGCCAGTCGCCCAGCAGGTGCACGCGCCGACCGCCGCTGAGCGCCGCCACCGCCCATACCTTGGTCAACTGGTCGGCAACCAGAACCGCTGCGGCCAACAGCCACACGAACGCCGTGTAACGCCGTGTGGCCAAGCCCGGGGACTTCGCCGATGCGGCGCCTGGATCGGTAGCAGTGCCGGGCCGGAGCGGCCTGGCGGGCTCAGTGGAATCGCTCATGGTCCTTACACGTATGGGTCAA
>NZ_PIZC01000055.1:40025-57937 GCF_019325145.1 Actinomyces sp. 594 | reverse complement strand
TCAAGGGCGCACGCAGGTCGGGGGCGGCGCCCCGGTAGGGTGCGCCGCCCCCGACCGACGGGCCAGTGGCAGTCGCAGCCGACGCGGGAGTCCGCGTCGGCTGCAAGCGCCGTCCGTCACAAGTTCGGGCTGGCGGACTCGTTGCCGTCCTCGACGGTGGTGAGCAGGTTCTGCAGGTAGCTCTTCAGGCGCGTCCGGTAGTCGGACTCGAAGCGACGCAGCTCGTCGATCTTGTGCTCCAGCCCCGAGCGCTCCTTCTCGAGCTGAGCCAGGGTGCGGTTGCGCTGGTCCTCTGCCTCGCGCACGACCTGCTCGCCGGTGGCGCGGGCCTCGGCGATGATGCGCTCGCCCTCGGCCTTGCCGTTGGCGACGTGCTCGTCGTGCAAGCGCTGGGCCAGCTCGAGCATGCCGGAAGCGGCCGCCGGCTCCTGAGACTCCTCCACGGCCTGGGCGGGAGCCTGCTCGACGACAGGCTCCACCACCGTGGTCTCCTGCTGCGCAGCGGGAGCCGCCTGCGTTCCCTCGCCCAGCTCCGCCACCCGGGCGTTGGCAGCCTCCAGCTTGGCCTTGAGATCGGCGTTCTCGGCCTCAAGCTGGCGCATGGCCTCGACGACCTCGTCAAGGAACTCGTCAACCTCGTCCTGCTCGTATCCCTCGCGGAACTTGGTTGCCTGGAACTTCTTATTGAGGACGTCGTCTGCGGTCAGCAGCGTCATAGTCGTCACCTCGGTGTCGTTACGGTAGATGCCACGAGCACCGGAGGACCGGCGACTCATGCGGACAGATTACCTGAACTCCAGGTTCAGGCCATATTCGGAGGCGCATGTCACGCTCCCGGAGTTGCCCCCTCCTGCCCCCTGAGCCGCGCATTGGCACGCTCCAGGCGCGCGACTTGGGCCTTCGCGGACGCCAACTCGTGCTCGAGACTCCGCATGGCCGCAATAACCTCGTCAAGGAACTCGTCAACCTCGTCCTGCCCGTATCCTTCACGGAACCGTGTGGTTGGCAGCTTCCTGTTCAAGATGTCATCCGATGTCAGCGGCGTCATGGTGATCTCCTCAGCGTCGTGGGGTGAGTCGTATCGCGAGCCGCACGAGCGCCGGAGAACCCGGACTCGTGCCGTCGAGAACGCTCGTCTCCTGATGCGAGTAAAACTGGAAGGGACTGGTCACGCACCGCATTGCCTCGGCTCCGCAGGACGGACCGCGCGTCACGCTACCATCACATGCCGTGCCGCGGCATGCATTCGGGCTGACCTCATACCGATTGTCCGGTCCGGCGGCACGCGTGAACCGTCACACCAGCAGCAGGAGCAGGCGCCGGAGGATGACGATGCCGAACCACAGGACCAGGAAGCTCAGGTCGATGCCGACCGCGCCTAGGCGCAGCATCGGCATGAAGCGGCGGATTTGACGCAGCGGCGGATCGGTCAGCCCGTAGACGACGTTGGCCAGCACGAGTACGACGCCGCTGGGACGCCAGTTCCGGGCGAACAGCTGGATCCAGTCCAGCACTACCCTTGTCAGCAGGACCAGAACATACAGATCGAGCAAGCTGCGCAGAATTGAAACGAGTGCCAGCACCACGGCCCTCGGTTCAGCTCTGGTTGAAGAAGCGACCGTGAGCGTCCTCCGAGCCCTCGCCGTCGTCGATCTCAACCGAGGTCGGGGTCAGCAGGAAGACGCGGGGGGTGACTCGCTCGATGGCACCGTGCAGGCCGAATACCAGGCCGGCAGCGAAGTCAACCATGCGGCGGGCGTCGGACTCGCTCATATTGGTGAGGTTGATGATTACCGGAACCCCGTCACGGAAGGCCTCCCCGATCACGCGGGCCTCGTTGTAGGTGGAGGGGTGTACCGTCACGATCCGGCGCAGGTCCGGGGCCTCGGCCGGTGCGGGCACCTCCTCGAAGGGGGCGTCGTAGACCTTGCCCTCATCTTCGCGATCGGCATACTCGCCGACCAGGTCCTGAGTGAAATCGGTGGGGACGGCCTCGGGGGCGTCTGCGAAGTCATCGTCAGTCGGCTCTGAATAGCCGAGGAAGTTGGTCATCTTGCGCAGTGCGCTCATGGGGTGCTCCTTATCCGTCCGGTCCCTGCGATCCGGATGTGGCTGACGGTATCGGGCGCAAGCACTCCTGCCGCTGATTCGCCGCGGCGTGTCACCGAACGCGCCGGGTGCGTTATGCCAGTACTCGCAGGGTCGCCCAGATCACTCAGTCGGGCCGCGGGCGCGGAGTGCCTTAGGGCGCCGGCACGACCACACCCGCCTGCCGCCCGGTGACGCCGTCGCGGCGGTAGGAGTACAGTCCTGGCTCCTCATAGGTGCACCGATCGACCCTGGTGATGCCTCCCACCCCGGCACGCTCCAGCTGGGCGCAGACCCCTGCAGCCAGGTCTATGCCGGGAGTGCCCCATCGCGTAACCGCATGGCAGGCGGGCTCCACCGCCGTCGCCTCGAGTCGCAACTGCTCAGGGACCTCGTAGCAGGCGCCGCAGATCGCAGGTCCCACCGCGGCGCAGATACCGGTGGGATCCACGCCGAGGTCCCCGAATGCCGCCAACACGGCCGGGACTATGCCCATCAGCAGGCCACGACGGCCGGCGTGGACAGCTGCCACCACGGCTCCGTCAGCGCCGGCCAGTAGCACCGGCACGCAGTCCGCCACGAGCACCGCCGCAGCCGCCGCCGACGCCGGGGCGCGTGCGTCAAGCAGCAGCGCATCGGCGGTGGGCGCAGCACCCGCATCCGCGGCCGCAACGCCGGTGGAGTGCACCTGATTCATCCACGCAATGCCCGTGCGGTCACAACCGGAGGCAGAGCCGGTCGCATCCGAGGCAAGACCAATCGCCTGCGCGAGCCGATCCCGGTGGTCAGCAACCCGCGCCGTGTCATCACCTACGTGGACGGCGAGGTTGAAGCCCGCGTACGGGCCGCCGTCCGAATCAGGCCCATCCGGCGCCGTGCGGGTGGTGAAGTAGCCGCGCGCGCCAGCCCCCAGGTCGGCTGGGATCAGGGCCGGGGAGCACACCTGCCCACCCACTGGTCAGCGCAGGAAGTCGGGCAGGTCGATGTCATCCTTCTCAGCGTCGACGCCGATTACGCGGGGGACAGCCAGTTCGGGCTCAGCCTCCGGCACGGACTCATCCACGTAGCTCGGCACCTCGGCCGTGACCGGCGCCGCTACCGCGGGGACGGGGCGCGTGACTGGGTTCTCAGCTGCGTGCGCACCGCGGGTCGGGGCAGCAGGAGCGGCGGCTCGCGCCGACCCCGCGGAGGAAGCCGCCCGCGCCAGGCCGGCCCCGCTCGACTCGGCGCGGGGCTCGACGGCGGGGTCCTCGTCAAAGCCCGCGGCAATGACGGTGACCCGCACCTCGTCGCCCAGGGCGCCGTCCACCACGTTGCCGAAGATGATGTTCGCCTCGGGGTGAACGGCCTCGCGGACGAGGTTGGCCGCCTCGGAGATCTCGAACAGGCCCAGATCGCTGCCGCCCTGGAAGAACAGCAGTACGCCGTGGGCGCCGTCGATGGAGGACTCCAGCAGCGGGGATGCGATGGCCTGCTCGGTGGCAGTCAGCGCACGGTCCTCTCCCGTGGCGGAGCCGATACCCATCAGGGCGCTGCCGGCGTCCTGCATGACGGACTTGACGTCGTTGAAGTCGACGTTGATCAGGCCGGGGGTGGTGATCAGCTCGGTGATGCCCTGGACACCTTGGAGCAGCACCTGGTCGGCCTGCTTGAAGGCGTCAACCACGCTGATGTTGCGGTCCGCGATCTGCAGCAGGCGGTCGTTGGGGATGACGATGAGGGTGTCGACCTCGGCACGCAGGTTGGTGACGCCGTCCTCGGCCTGAGTGGCGCGACGCCGTCCCTCGAAGGCGAAGGGCCGGGTCACCACCCCGATGGTCAGCGCACCGAGTGAACGCGCCACCTTGGCGACGATCGGGGCGGCGCCGGTTCCGGTGCCGCCGCCCTCGCCGGCGGTAACGAAGACCATATCGGCCCCCTCGAGGGCCTCCTGAATATCGTCCTGGTGGTCCTCGGCGGCCTTGCGGCCGATGCTCGGATCGGCGCCGGCACCCAGGCCGCGCGTCAGGTTGCGGCCGACATCGAGCTTGGTATCGGCATCAGACATCAGCAGCGCCTGCGCGTCGGTGTTGACGGCAATGAACTCGACGCCGCGCAGGCCGGCCTCGATCATGCGGTTGACGGCGTTGACGCCGCCTCCGCCGACGCCCACCACCTTGATGACTGCTTGATAGTGCTGCGATTCCGCCACTGTCTGCCTCCGCGTTTAGTGCCGAGCCCCAGGGGACTCCCCTCAACCTTCAACCTGAAGTCGAGGTCTATACTTATGTCATTCTTCCGATGACGTGCCCAACGCTATGGGTCCCCCAGCCGCCCGCAGGGTATTTGGTTCGGCGTGTCAGGACGTGGTCGGACTGTGCGGGCTGGACACGTCGTAGGTATCCGCCTCCTGCCGCAGCAGCACCGCCAGCACCCGCGCCTTGAGCTCATTGTCCGTGGACTGGCCCCACATCACCGTGGCACCGCTCACCAGGGTCAGCGTCACCTGCCCGGTCTGCGAGACTCGCCCGCCGGAGACCTGCGTGCGTGTCTCCGGATCCAGGCTGCCAATCGCCTCCGTTACGGCTGAGACCTGGGACTCCGACAGCTCCTGCCCGGGTTCCGCGGCGATAACCGCCAAGCCCTCCGGAGCCCGCTGCGCCGTCTCAAGGACCACCGCCTCGCCGTCAAGCACCTCATAACCGGCATCGACCTGCCGCACGGCGACCGGAATGCGCATGGTCAGGCGTACCGCCAGGCCGTGTGGCCATGAACGGGTCACCGCCGCAGACCTCACGGTCACCAGGGAGTCCGCCACCTCTTCACCGAGGGCGGTGACGTCCAGGCGCAGCAGGGACTGCCCGCGGTGGGGTGCAAGCACCGCCTGCACGTCACCCGCGTCCACGCTGCCGTCCGCACCCGTGACCGTGATTTCGTTGGGGCGCAGTCCCAGCAGCGGTGAGAACAGGCAGGCCCATACCAGCAGCGCGATCACCGCCGCAGCTCCCGCGGCCCGCACCAGCCGCCCGCGGCCTAGGCGCCTGCGGGCACGACGACGCTCCTCCAGCCGGTCGGACAAGCCCGAGGAGACCACCCGGTCCCGGCTCACCCCCCTGGAGCCCAGGGCGCGCGAGCCTTGGTCACCGCGAGCCTGCAGCGGTTCTACGGCAGCCGGGGCGGCGGCAGGGGCCTGTACGGGGTCGCCTGCGGCGTCGACGCGGGCGGGATCGGACGGTACGGATACGGATTCCGCGGCTGCGCCGCGGGGCCTGGGGCGGCTCGGCTTGCGCATCATGCCGGGTTCGCACGCTCGGCCAGGTTGCGCAGGATTACCGGCCCCAGGCGGGTGACGTCGCCGGCACCGATGGTCAGTATCAGGTCACCGGGTCGTGCCAGGCCGGCGGCGGCGTCGGCGGCGGCCTCGGCATCGGCGATGTAGCGGCCGTCGCCGGGAATGCGGTCGACTACGCTCTGGCCGGTGACGTCGGGGAAGTCGGCCTGGGTCTCACGAGCCGGGTAGATCGCAGTCACGATTACGTGGTCGGCGGCTGCCAGGGCGGCGCCGAACCGGTCTGCGAAGTTACGGGTACGGGAGAACAGGTGGGGTTGGAACAGTGCGATAACCCGACCGCCGCGGGCGTCCGCGACCTCCCGCGCCGCGGCCAGGAGTGCCGCGATCTCGGTTGGGTGGTGCGCGTAATCGTCGATCACGCGGACGCCGACCGCCTCCCCCCGGTGCTCGAAGCGACGGCCGGTGCCGGCGAAGGCGCCCAGGGCGGCGGCCATTGCCTCAGCGGAGACGCCGAGCTCGCATCCGGCCTCCCAGGCGGCGGCCGCATCTAGCGCGACATGGTCACCCGGAATCGACAGCTCCAGCGGCACCGGTCCCGAGCTGGAGCCGGCCCCGGAAATCGTGGCTGAGCCGACATCATCCCAACGGGTAATCAGGGCGCTGGTACCGGTAGCGCTCCGAGAGACGACCTCCACGCGAACATGCGCCGCACCGGGCAGCGGACCGCCGGGAATGGCGGAGGGCTCGGTGGTGCCATAGGTGGTCACTCGGGTGCCGGCGGAAACCGCCTGCCGGGCCAGCCGCAGGGCACCGGGATCGTCGGCACAGGCGATCAGCAGCCCACCGGGGAGCAGGCGCTCGACGAAGGCTACGAAGGCCTGCGCAAAGGCCTCCGCGGTGCCGTAGTTGTCCAGGTGATCCGGCTCGATATTGGTAACGATCTCGACGGTGGGGGCATAGTTGAGGAAGGAGCGGTCGGACTCGTCGGCCTCCGCGACAAAGGCCCGCCCCCCGCCCAGGTGCGCACCGGTGCGCAGGGATCGCACCACTCCCCCGATGGCGAATGAGGGATCCTGACCGGCAACGGACAGCGCCTGGGCGAGCATTCCCGAGGTCGTGGTCTTGCCGTGGGCGCCCGCCACGGCAACGAAATCGCGTCCCCGGGCGGCCAGGGCCAGGGCCTGCGAGCGGTGGATCACGGTCTGGCCGCGCTCCCGCGCCGTCCTCAGCTCAGGGTTGGAGTCCTTGATGGCGGTTGACACCACCACGGTGGCCTCGGGCGGAACATTGGCTGCGGCGTGGCCCAGTCGCACCCCCAGACCCTGCTGACGCAGCTGCTCAAAAGCCTCTCCCCCGTTGGCGTCGGAGCCGGTGACAACGGCACCGCGCTCGGCCAGGATCTGCGCCACCACGCTCATCCCAGCACCGCCGACGCCGATCAGGTGGAAGGCCCGTCCGGTCAGTTCCTCCGCCGCCAGCGCCTGCTCCGGGAGCGGGCCGGTGCCTGCGGGGCTGACCGGGAGGGCATGGGACAGTTGATCATCGGTCACCGGCTCTGCTCCTTGCCCTCGAAGTCATCGATATCCGCGACGTCCTTAATTCCCGCGGGCTCCCCTGGCGCCGCGATACCACCGAAGTCCCCGGTAGCCGACCCGCTGCTCGGGTCGGCGGGCGCGCCGTTATCCGCTGCGGCGGCGGCATCGCCGCAACCGGCTGCGGCTACCTCGCGGATCAGCGCCGCCAGGCGCTGCGCCCCGTCACGCACGCCGGTGGAGGCTGCGGCCGCGGCAGCAGACCTGCGCCGGGACTCGTCGGTGAGCACCGCAGTGAAGCCGAGGATGTCCTCGGCGTCCAGATCGGCGTCGGCCACCAGTTGTCCCCCGCCCGCAGACACGCAGTCCGCCGCATTCAGCCGCTGTTCCCCGTTGCCTATGGGCAGGGGGACGTAGAGGGCGGGCAGCCCCAGGGCGGTCAGCTCGGCCACGGTGCCCGCACCGGAGCGGCAGATCACGCCGTCGGCGCAGGCGTAGGCCTGTTCCATCTCCGTCAGGTAGTCCAGGACGTGGTAGCGCTCCATCAGCCCGGGAGTGCGCGCGGCCGCGCGTTCCAGGGCGGCACGCACCGGCGCGTCCTTGCCCCGGCCCGTCAGGTGCAGCACCTGCAGGTCGGCGGGCAGCCGGTCGGCGCATTCACACATGACCTCGTTGAGGTGCTGGGCTCCCAGGGAGCCGCCTGTGACTAGCACCGTAGTGGCAGCCGGGTCCAGTCCCAGCGCGGCAGCACCAGCCCGGCGGGCGCCGACGACATCGGCACGCTGCCGCTCCACCAGGGAGCCAATCGCCGGCCGCAGAGGCAGGCCCGTGACCTCGGTCCGGCCGTGAGCCGCAGCGAGGGGTGTGGAGGCGAAGGTGAGGGCGACGGCGGCCGCCCAGCGGGCCCCGAGCCGATTGGCCAGCCCGGGACGAGCATTCTGCTCGTGAATCACTACGGGCACGCCGGCGCTCCTGGCCGCCAGGTAGGCGGGCGTGGAGACGAAGCCGCCAAAGCCGACCACGACGTCGGCTTCGACTTGCCTGATTGCCTCAGCTGCGGCGGCGACGGCACCGCGCAGGCGGCGCGGCAACAGCAGCAGGTCGCCGGTGGGGCGGCGCGGCATGGGCACGCGGGGCACATGAGCCAGCTCGTAGCCCGCCTCCGGGACGAGCCGCTGTTCCAGTCCCTCCTTGGTGCCCAAGACCAGGATGCTGGTGCCGGGATCGCCCCCGGAGGCGGCGTCGCGCAGGGCGGCGGCCGTTGCCAGCAGGGGGTTGACGTGGCCGGCGGTGCCGCCGCCGGCCAGCAGTACCCGCAGTGGCCGATCCGCGCGGTCATCCGCAGCGGAAGTCTGGGTGGGCATTTCAGGCACGTTTCCTCCTGCGCGGTGCGATGACGGCCAGCGTACGGCGTACAGCGCCCGTACGGGAGCGCAGCGCCGCAGACGCGCCGGGCTCGTTGCGGGCGAAGGCGAGCAGCACCCCGACGGCGAGCAGCACCGACACCAGCGCGGATCCCCCCGCGCTGACGAGGGGCAACGGCACCCCCAGCACGGGCAGCAGGCCGACCACTACGCTCATGTTGATCAGGGCCTGCCCCACGATCCAGGTCATGATGCCGCTGGTGACCACTGCGACGTACAAGGACTGGCTACGGCGGACGATGCGCAGGCAGCACCAGGCGACCACAACGAATAGCGCTATTACGAACAGCGTGCCCACCAGGCCGAACTCCTCACCCAGGACGGCGAAGATGTAGTCGGAATCGGCCTGGGTCAGGTAGCCCCACTTCTGCCGTGAGGAGCCGGGGCCCACCCCCCGCAATCCGCCGGTGCCCAGGGCGTAGCGCCCGTGCTGAGGCTGGTAGCCGACGTCAAGGGGGTCGTAGCGGTCCGGATGCAACCAGGCGAGGATGCGGGCCCGGCGGTTCGCGGAGAGCATCGACGCCGCCGCGAAGCCGAGCAGGCCGATGCCCCCCAGAGCGGCGAACCAGCGCCAACCGAGTCCGCCCAGCCACAGCGCCCCGGCGACCAGTGCCGTTAGCACGATCACCGTGCCCAGGTCGCCCCCGGCCATCACCAGCCCGATGCCCAGGCCGGCCGGCAGCAGTATCCACCCCAGGAAGCGCGCCAAGTCGCGCCCCGTGCGCACACCGCCGATGAATGCGTCCCGGTGGCGGGACACCATCACGCCCAGGTACAGGCACAGCCCCAGCTTGATGAACTCCGACGGCTGGGCCGTGCCCAGGCCCGCGGGCAGCTGGATCCAGTTCCGGTTGCCGTATACGTCGATGCCGATGCCGGGGACGAACACCAGTAGCTGCAGGGCGAAGGATGCCAGCAGCGCCGGCCAGGCGAGTCGTTTCAGCGAACGCGGCCGCAAGCGCGACAGCACCCACATGCCGAGCAGCCCGATGACGGCGAAGACCAGGTACTTGGAGAAGGCGGTGAACGCATTGCCTCCGTCGGCCGCAGTCGTCACCGACTGCACCGAGAAGACCATGATCAGCCCGAAGGCGAGTAGTGCCAAGGTGGATACCAACAGGGCGTAATAGCTCAGGGTGCTGCTCTCGCCCTCGACCGGGCCGTCAGCGCCCCGTAGGAATCGCGCTCGCCTCGACCAGCGACGCGCGGGCGTCATGTCCGTCTCAGTCATCTCGGCGCCCGCCCTCGACTGCGTCACCCGCTACCGCTTCTGATACCGCTTCTGATACCGCTGCTGACTGCGTCACCCGGGCGGCGGCGCGGGCAAACAGGTCGCCGCGCTGGGCGTAGGAGTCGAACTGATCCCATGAGGCGCATGCGGGGGCGAGCATCACGGTGTCTCCGGGTTCGGCCAGCGCGGCGGCCGCGGCCACCGCCGCGTCGGTTACCGCCTGCGGGGTGCCGTCGGGGACCGTGGTCACCGGCAGCTCCGGGGCCTGCTCGGCCAGCGCCCCCAGCACGGCGGCCTGGTCCCGGCCAATGACGACCGCGCCGCGCAAATGCGGCCTAACCGCGCGCACCAGCTCGTGGAAGGTGGCGCCCTTGGCATCACCACCCACGATCCATACGCCGCTACCCCGCGGCAGGGCCGTCAGTGCAGCCTGAGCGGCGTGGGGATTGGTGGCCTTGGAGTCATCCACCCAGGTGACCCCGTCATGCACGGCGACGGTGACGATGCGGTGTGCGCCGGTGCGGTAGGCGCGTAGCCCGCGCGCGATGGCGGTGGGGTCCTGCGCCACGGCCTCACTGGCGAGGGCCAGCGCGGAGGCCGCCAGCGCATCGGCGACGATGTGGGCGGGCACATTGGCGGCCTCGCCACCGGGTGCCAGGTGCGCCAGATCGGCGAAGGTGGCCAGCTCCACCCCGCTGCTGCGCCGCTCGGCGTGGAAGGCCCGGTCCACGAGCATGTCCTCCACGCAGCCGACCTGACCGAGCGCCGGCACCGCTGTGGTGAAGCCGACGGCGCGGCATCCTTCAACGACATCCGCCTGCTCCACCATCGTCATCGTGGCGGCGTCGGCGACGTTGTAGACGGCCGCCCGGCGGGTACGGGCGTACACGCGGGCCTTGTCCGCCGCGTAGGCGGCCATGGACCCGTGCCAGTCCAGGTGGTCCGGGGCGAGGTTCAAGCAGGCCGCAGCCAGGGGGCTGAGCGTATGGGTGGAGTGCAGCTGAAAGCTGGACAGCTCTACGGCCAGGGCGTCGGCGCGTCCCTCGGCCACCGTGGTGATCGCGGGGGCGCCGATGTTGCCGACTGCGGGCGCGTTCAGTCCGGCGGCGGCGAGGATCTGCTCAAGCATGCCGACGGTGGTGGTCTTGCCATCGGTGCCGGTGACCACCAGCCAGGGCACGTCGGGGCGGGCGGAGGCACGCTGGAGCCGCCAGGCAAGCTCGATCTCGCTCCAGGTCTGCACTCCCGCGGCCCGGGCCGCGGCGAGCACCGGACCGGTAGCCGGTACACCGGGAGACACGATGAGCAGGCGCAGGTCCGCGGTGGTCAGGGCGTGCGCGATTGTGGAGTCATCGCCGACGACCGTGCCCTCCAGCCGCGCAGCCGTGCCGGCCCCGAGGGTATCCGCGAGGGCGTCGACGGCGGAGCCGGAGGAGTCGAATACGGTGACACGCGCGCCCAGGG
Source organism: Actinomyces sp. 594 (assembly GCF_019325145.1). NCBI lineage: Bacteria > Bacillati > Actinomycetota > Actinomycetes > Actinomycetales > Actinomycetaceae > Actinomyces > Actinomyces sp. 594. The sequence continues at coordinate 46,927 of NZ_PIZC01000055.1, read as the reverse complement.
ACGTGAGCACGTCGACCACTGCCAGGCCGGTGCGGCCGATCCCTACGACCCCCACACGCGCCCCGGCCAGTGCCTCGACCTGTGTGCTGCTACTCATCGGTGCCTATGACCTCCACTTCGCGGGTGACTGCTGGCGGCGCCGCGGCCCCTCGAGCTGGGCCCACGACGCTCGTGATCCCGATCAGGAAACCAGGTACTCGGCGTAGAACAGGCCCAGCCCGAGCACTACGCACACGCCCGTGATGATCCAGAAGCGGATGACCACATTGACCTCGGTCCAGCCGCCCAGCTCGAAATGGTGGTGCAGCGGGGCCATGCGGAATACGCGTTTGCCGGTGGACTTGAAGGACACCACCTGGATGATGTCGCTCATGACCTCGGCTACGAACAGCCCGCCGATGAGCACCGCCAGGAACTCGGTGCGAGTCAGAATCGACAATCCCGCCACGGCGCCGCCCAGGGCGAGCGAGCCGGTATCCCCCATGAAGATCTTGGCAGGGGAGGCATTCCACCACAGGAAGCCGAAGCAGGCGCCCATAAGCGCCGCCGCGATCATGGCCATGTCACGCGGATCCCGGGTCTGGTAGCACAGCGTGGCCACCACGTCGCCGTGGCCGTAGGTGCAGGACTGGTTGGTCTGCCACACGCCGATGAGCGTGTAGGCGGCGAACACCACGGCGGAGGAGCCGGCGGCCAGGCCGTCCAGCCCGTCGGTGAGGTTGACGGCGTTAGACCAGGCGGTAATGAGGAAGTTCGACCAGATGGTGAACAGGATGATGCCGCCGACGGCGCCGGCGAAGGCCAGGTCCAGGCTCGAGTCCCTGGCGAAGGAGATGCGGGTGGAGGCTGGGGTGAGCCCGTTGCGGTTAGCGAAGTTCAGCGCCGCCACCGAGAAGGTGATGCCGATGAACGCCTGGCCGAGGATCTTCTGCCAGGGGCTGAGCCCCAAGGAGCGCTGCTTGGAGATCTTCTCGAAGTCATCCAGGAAGCCGATGAGCCCGAGCCCCATGATGAGGAACAGCAGCAGCACGCCGCTGGTGTGCGGGGTACGCAGCTCAATCAGATTACCCACGGCGTATCCGAGCACCGCGGCGATGATGATTACCAGTCCCCCCATCGTGGGCGTGCCACGCTTGGTGAAGTGCCCCTGGGGACCGTCCTGCCGAATGAACTGTCCGTATTCGCGTTTGTGGAGGAAGCGGATCAGCAGCGGCGTGCCGAGGAGCGTGGTCAGCAAGCCAACCGCCGCAGAGACCAGGATTGCTGTCATTGGACGTCCCTCTCCTTCAAACTGTCCCTGAGGTGGTCTGCCACGCGCCAGGCGCCCGACCCATTGGACCCCTTGACCAGGACGACGTCGCCATCGCGCAGCGGGCCGTCCGGTGAGTCCATAGCCGCAAGGACCGCATCGGCGTCGGCGAACTCGAGCGTGCTCACCCCGGCGGCGCGGGCCGCGGCCGCGGCCGGGGCGGCACCGGGTCCGACGGTGACCAGCAGCGCGACACCCGTGTCAGCGGCCAATTCTCCGGTACGGGCGTGATCCCGCACAGAGGAATCACCCAGCTCCAGCATCTCCGAGATGATGGCGACTCGGCGCCGGCCGCCGGCCAGGAAGCCGAGCGACTCGAAGGCGGCGGTCATGGAGTCGATGTTGGCGTTGTATGCATCGTCGATCAGCAGCAGGTTCCGCCCCAGGACAGTCACATCCATCCGGTGGGGACTCTCCAGGCGGGCCTGGGTGAGCTGGGCGGCGATGTGCTCGGGTGCAGCTCCGGCAGCCAGGGCCAGGCCCGCAGCAGCCAGGGCGTTGGCGACGTTGTGCGCACCAGGCACGGCCAGGCGCACCCTGCGCGGCCCGTCCAGACCGGGCAGGTACAGGTCGAAGACGGCGTGCGCGTCGGCGTCGAGCGTGACCCCCTGTGCCCGCACATCGGCCTGAGCTGTGCCTGAGGCGGAAAACGCCAGCGCTGCGGGAGCCAGCTGCGCCATGGCCGCAGTACGGGGGTCGTCCAGGTTGAGCACGGCTGTCCCCGTGGGCAGCAGGCCGCGGACGATTTCCGCCTTGGCCCGGGCGACTCCCTCCACCGAGCCGAAGCCCTCCATATGGGCATGGCCGACCATCAGCACGGCGGCGGCGTCAAGCGGGGCGATGTCTGTCAGGTAGGCGATGTGCCCGGGTGCGGACGCGCCCATCTCCAGCACCAGGAAGCGCGTATCGGCATCGGCCTCCAGGACCGTAAGCGGCAGGCCGATCTCGTTGTTGAAGGAGGCCACCGGGGCGACGGTGGGGGCCTGCGCGGCCAGCAGCTGGCGGGTCAGGTCCTTGGTGGTGGTCTTTCCCACCGAACCGGTGACGGCGACGACGGTCAGCGCGCCGCCGCGCTGTACCGCCCGACGGCGCAGGTCGGCGAGGTGCTCGCGGGCCAGTGCCCCGAGCGCCGCCACGGTGTCCGGCACGACGATCAGCGGCAGCTCCGCTCCGGCGGCGCTCAGGGACGCGCGGGCGGCGGAGATATCACTGACCAGGGCTGCGGCGGCTCCGGCGGTGGCTGCCGCACCGACGTGGGCGTGCCCGTCGGTGCGCTCGCCGGCCAGGGCGACGAACAAGGCCCCGGGGCCGGCTCGGCGGGAGTCCGTAACTACCGCGCCGGCGGCCGCCGCATCCACTGCGGGAGCGGCGTCGGCCGGCACCAGCGCGCCCTGCGTGAAGGCGGCGATCTCGGTCAGGGGACGGTCGATCATGCGCTCTCCCCCCACTTGGCGAGGACCGCCTCCCGCATGACGGGAGCATCGTTGTACCGGATGAATTCGTCGGCGATCTCCAGGAACGGCTCATGGCCCTTGCCGGTCACGATCACCGTGTCCTGCGGACCGCACAGCTCGACGCCGCGGCGTACCGCATCACCCCGCCAGCTGGTGATCTCCTCCACGTCGTGCAGGTCTGGGCGCACGGCACGCACGCCCTCCAGGATGGCGTCACGGATCGACTGCGGGTCCTCACTGCGGGGGTTCTCGTCGGTGACCACTAGCACATCGGCCAGCCTGGCGCAGACCTCGCCCAGCATGGGCCGCTTGCCGCGGTCGCGGTCGCCGTCGGAGCCGAATACCACGATGAGGCGCCCCGGGGTGATCTGCCGCACTGCCTTGAGGGTCAGCTCCATGGCGTCGGGAGTGTGGGCGAAGTCCACGATGCAGGTGCCGCGCACGCCGTCGCGCTGGCTGATGCGCTGCATGCGGCCGGGGATGTTGTGGGCGGTGGCCAGTGCCGCCACCGCGGTTTCGGACGGTACGCCGGCACGGATCGCCATGACCAGGGCGAGGGCGGCGTTCTGGACGTTCACGAGTCCGGGCAGCGGGCAGGCGGCGCTGATGGCCTCGCCGGCAGGGCCGTGCAGGGTGAAGGTGGTGGCGGAGTCAGTCATGGACACGGCGGCGTCGCTGACCCACCAGTCGGTGCCGTCCGGCGCTGTGCCTGCCGCGCCATCTGCGTAGGCGCGCACCCGGTCCACCGGGATCCGCCCGGCTGCCGCGATGCGTCCGGCCAGCTGCGCACCCCACTCGTCGTCGACGCAGATGACGGCGCGGCGTGCGTGCTCGGGGGTGAACAACTGCGCCTTGGCATCCAAGTACTCCGGCATGGTCTGGTGGAAGTCCAGGTGATCACGCTGGAGGTTGGTGAATCCGGCTACGTCCACGACGAGCCCGTCCAGGCGGTGCAGCACGATGGCGTGGCTGGAGGCCTCCAGGCTGGCGGCCCCCACGCCCTGCTCGGCGGCCAGGGCCAGCATGCGCTGCAGCACGGGTGCCTCGACGGTGGTGCGGGGCGACTCCACTGATATATCACCCACCCTCAGCTCCACGGTTCCGGCGACCATGCAGGCACCCCGGTGTGCGGTCATGATTGCGTCCAGGAAGTAGGAGGTCGTGGTCTTGCCGTTGGTTCCGGTGACGGCGGTGGTCAGCAGCTGCGTGGCCGGCTGGTGGTAGACCGCCGCCGCCAGCGGCCCCACGACGGCGCGCGGATCGGGGTGGACCAGCACCGGGGTACCGGGGCAGTCCGCATGCACCATGGCGGCACCCGCCGAGTCGGTGAGCACCGCAACGGCCCCTGCGGCGACTGCCAGCTGGGCGTAGGCCGCGCCATGGGTCCTGAATCCCGGCAGCGCCGCGAAGAGCTCGCCTGCGGCCACATCCGCAGAATCTACGCTGACGCCGACGATCTCCAGCCCGTCGACGCTGTCCACACCGCCGTCCTCACGCGTTGCGGGGGTCAGTGAGAAGGTACGCGCGAGGTCGCTGAGGGTGGTGGGTGCGCACAGTTGCGGGCGCAGTCGGGCGGCCGACTCGTAAGCGTGGTTGCTCATAGGACCCCAATCTATCGTGACAGGACGGTTACGACCGCCGGGCGTCGGGCGACACGTGCCAGGACGAGGGTACTCATCCTTCCTCACCTGCGCTCTCGCCCTGGCCGGCCGCGACGACGGCGTCCGCCTCGGCTGCGGCCTGAGCGGCGATGACGCTGGGGTCCGGGGCGATGCCCAGGGTATGCATCGCAGCCAGGGCGACCTTGCGGAACACCGGCGCGGAGACGGTGCCGCCGTAGGTGCCGTCCGGGCGATAGACGATAACGGCGACAGCGATGGCCGGGTCGCGTGCCGGAGTGAAGCCGACGAAGGAGGCGACCGTGCCGTCCTCGGTGAGGATCTCCGTGGTACCGGTCTTGCCGGCAACCAGGTAGCCGTCGATGGAGGCCGCCTCGGCGGTCCCGCCCTCCTGCGTGACACCGATGAGCATGTCCGTCAGCGTCTGCGCAGTCGCCTCACTGATCACGCGCTCTCCGTGGGGCGTGTCCTGCATGATCTCGTTGCCCTCGGCGTCGATCCACGCGTCCACCACGCGCGGGGCCACGCGCACGCCCTTATTGGCGACCGTGGCGAGCACCTGCACGGCCTGCAGGGCGGTGCCGGCGATTCCCTGGCCGAACATGGTGGTGTAGCGGGTGCGGTCATCCCAGTCCGAGCTCGCGCTGAGGATGCCGGCCGACTCGGCGGGCATCTCGATCCCGGTGACCTGCCCGTAGCCGAACCGCCTGAGGTAGTCGTAGCGCACCTGGTCGTCTAGCTGCTCGCCGATCTGGACGGTGCCGACGTTGGAGGACTCGGCCAGCACTCCGGCGGATGTGAGCGTCTGGGTATCGTGGTAGTGCGAGTCGCGGAAGGTCTGCCCGTTGGCCGCGGTCCAGGTGTAGGGAACCGTCCAGGTGTCCTGCGGATCCATGGTGCCCTCCTCAAGGGCGGCCGCGAACGTGATCACCTTGCCCACACTCCCGGGCTCGAAGATCGCCTGCACACTGCGCGCGTTACGCGACTCCTCCGGAGTGGCCCCCGGATCGGAGGGGTTCACGGCACCGGAGTCGGCGAGCACGAGCAGCTTGCCGGTGGCGGGCTCCATTACCACCACGCAGCCCCAGTCGGCTCCCTGCGCCTGGACCACCTCGTCAATGGCGTCCTGGGCGATCGCCTGCAAGTCAGGATTGATGGTGGTACGCACCGCCGTTCCCGCCGTGGCCGGCACCTCCTCCTGCCTGCCGGTGGGGATGATCGCCCCGAGCTTGCCGACTTCCACGCTCCCCTTCCCATTGGTTCCGGTAAGGGCGTCGTTCTGGGTCAGCTCCAGTCCAGCGGTGCCGACGAGGACGCGCCCCTCGTCCTCCTGGGTGTACCCCAGGACATTGCCTGCGACGGAACCCGCAGGGTAAGTGCGCCGGGTGCGCTGATCCGGCTCCACCCCGGGGATAGCCAAGGCATTGATCCGCCGCCAGGTGTCCGGGGCGACGGCCTCGGCAATGATGGCGTAGGTGGATTCCCCCACCATCATGGCACCCAGCTCTTGAGCGTCCAGCTCCAGAATCTCCGCTATCTGCTCCGCTGCGGCCGCTGCTCCATGACCGACGAGCTCACTGACGGTCTGTCCCGTATCGGGGTCGGTACGTTCCTCCCAGCGCTCGTACTGGGCAATCTTCACCTGGTTCACGCCGATGTCGTAGGAGACTGCGGATGAGGCCAGGATCGTGCCGTCGCGGCCGAGAATGTCACCCCGGGGGGCGCGATTGACCCAGGTCACAGTACGTTCGGCCTGGGCCTGGGCAGCCAGCTCCGGGCCCCGCACCATTTGTAGCCAGGTTGTCCTGGCCGCCAGCGTCCCGAATCCTGCCAGCCCCATGAACTGCAGCAGACGACGCCTACTCGGGTTGACCGGGTTCACTTGGCCTCGTCCGCCTCGCCCGCCTCGGCGGGCGCGCCGCCCGCCAGGGTGGAGTCGGACAGGTCGATGACTCCGGGTGCTGCGGCCGGGACCATGCCCAGTTTCGCCGCCCTTGCCGCCAACGTGTCCGCAGCCGAGGCCTCTTGCACGTCTGCGCGTACGGTTTCTATGTGGTCGCGCAGAACGTTGAGCTCAACCTGCGCGGTCTTCATCTTGTACGCGGTATCCGCCATCCGGGCGTTGAGCAGCATGGTTGATACCAGGGCGCATGCGAGAATACCGATCACCAGTGCCAGAAACGGCAGGGTGCGCGGCGAGGGCGCAATGCCCCGCACCACCCGCAGCTCGGGTCGGCCGGAGCTCTCGGCTGCGGGGCGCGTCTGCGGAGCACCCCTGCGGGCTGCCCGCGCGGTGGCACCGTCGGTCAGTGAGCGCCAGGACGGATTGGCCGTGGCGCTCCGGCGAACCTTGGCTGCGGTGGTCATCGGCAGTTCCTTCCTCGTGTGTTTCCGGCTGGGGCATATGCGTCATGGTTTGGGGCAGGAGCCTGGCCGACGGGCCGGGTGCGCACGGCAGCCCGTAGCCGGACGGAGGCGCTGCGGGGGTTGGCCTCCAACTCGGCTGCGTCAGCCTTCTGG